>JBPBPY010000021.1:0-6489 GCA_050954505.1 Janthinobacterium lividum | reverse complement strand
TCAGCCATGCCAGATTTTCCAAAGTATTCGGGGTACTACACGAATCTGCCTATGCCGCCGAATGGCTATCAGCCCGCGTCCCATCCAGGTTCCAGTCATGCCAGTTCCAGCCCCAAAAGTTTCAGCCACGGTCATGCAAAGTCAGACTACTTCGGCCCTGGTCACGGATCTTCCAGCGCTGGTTCGCCCGGCGCCCATTCTTCGGCAACCAGCGCCTCCGAAGGGGAAAAATTCAAGCCTGCGCCGACCTTCTCCACCTTGGCACTCAGCTCGACCCTGATGTACACGCTGAAAAATACCCATCGTGCGACAAATTTCCGCTCGCGCGACAGGACGGCGCAATTGCTACTGATGAACCTTGGCGTTACTCATCCCACCGCGTTTTTCAAGACATCGGAAGAATTGAACCTGGTGGAACGGCAGGAAAAGGTATTGCATTCCGACCTGGGCCGACATTTCCATGATCTGCTGTTGCTCTACACAACCGGTAAATCAGAGAGCAAACATCTGCAAGAGCTGCGCACATCGATTCCACGCTATTCGGTTGAGCTCTGTTTCCCGAACGAGTGGAAAATGCTGTATCGAGGCCTGGCCCTGCGGCGCACTTTTGTCGACCGGATTATGGAGTGTCCCATGGGACCCAAAGGGCGCCGGATTGCGCATCAACTGGTGCATGGCTTTCGGCACAACGATGGTGGCTACAGCGGCAAGGGCGTGGCAAGCACCTCGACCTGGGAACCGACGGCGAAATATTTTTCGCACCTTTGCAGTGCCTACGATCGACGAGAGGTTTTGCTTCACATTAAGATCTATGGCAGGAATACTTCAGCCAACCAGACTGGAGCGCGTGGGGTCACGATTCGCTATTCGCAGCTGCCGGGTAAAAGCGTACGCGGCGAAAATGAAATCATTCTCGATCTGACCAATCGTTATGAAATTTCAAAGAAGTATCACGATTCAAAAGGCCGGCTGGTTGTCGAGATGGTCGCTTACGGTATTTTCTCGGGCAATGAATCCGGCAAGTTGAAAAATACCGACGCCTGGAAACAGGAGAGCCAGGCGCTCGGCTCCAATCCCGGCGGGATTTTTCGGGATCAGAATGGCATGCGCTGGTATGTGAAAATGGCCAGCGAAGAGCGTTTGAAAAATGAATATCTGGCAAACCGGTTTTACGGCGCGCTTGGCTTGACGGTTCCGCAAACCGAGCTGGTCTTGCGAAATGGCAAGATGGCACTTGCCTCGCAGATGATGAATGTCAAGAATCTGAAACCCGGTGACCCGGTGCACGGACTGCGCCGCGGTTTTATATTCGATGCCTGGCTTGCCAATTGGGACGTGGTTGGTTCGGAATACGACAACATGAAAGTGCTCTCCGACCATGGTGTAGTGCGGCTGGACTCGGGTGGCGCGCTGCTATACCGGGCCATGGGTGAGCCCAAGGGCGCGGCATTCGGTAAGGAAGTCAATGAAATCTATACCTTCCTCAACGGCAGCAATGCGCAGAGCAAAGCCGTTTTCCATGCGGTGGACAAGGACAATCTGCGTCGTGGCATCAAGGAATTGCAGCATTACAAGGATGCCGATATCCGCAAGAAATGCATGGAATGGGGTCCCGGCTCAAGGGAAACGAGGGAAAAACTGGCCTCTACGCTGATTGCCAGAAAAAACTGGCTGGTGGCTCAGCTGGCAGACGGCTTGCCGCGTTTTCACGAAAAAACCCGTGACGATGGCCGCATGGTCATCCTCGACAATCCGAGCACGCCGACAGCGCATGCCACTTGGCTGCAGGAGATGGCGGTGGCCGTTGCCGTACCCAACGTGCGGCGGCACCTTCCCAGCGAACTCAATGGTCAGAAGATCCACCCTTGGCATGCGCCCCGGTCGATCGAGGAATGGAGCAAACTGGAGCCGCAACTGGATTTCGGCGAAGGGTCGATGAAACTGACAGCTGGCCTGGTTGCAGCGTCAGGTGTGCTGATCATTGAACCCGATGGCCGTCTGTGGCTGGTCGAACCCAGCAATCATGCTTATGGCGTGAACCACACTTTCCCCAAAGGTAATCTGGAGAAGGGGCTGAAGCTCAAAGCCAATGCCATCAAGGAAACCTTCGAAGAAACCGGCCTGAAAGTCGAGCTGACGGGCTTTCTGGGTGACTACGATCGCACTACCACCAAGGCACGCTATTACATTGGCCGGCGCATTGGCGGTACTCCTGCCGACATGGGATGGGAATCCCAAAGTGTCAAGCTGGTACCCCTGCACGAGGCAGAAAGGCTTTGCAACCTGGCGGTCGATGCAACGGTGCTGCGCGACCTGCGCCACTATCTGGAACACAATGTCATGGATGTGGAAGCGGCCAAGGCGCGTTATGTGCAGAAATTGCATGAGGCGGCACAACCGGCGTCTGCACACAAGTCAACTCAGAATGCCGGGATGGAGGCTGACTTGAAAGCGAAGGCCAAAGCCAAGGCGTATGCCGACGCAGAAGCTGCGGCCCAAGCCAAGGAAGAGGTCTATGCCAAAGCCTATGCAGACTATTTGAAGGCGAAGGCAAAAGCGAAAGCCGAGGAAGACGCGGCCTATGCTGTGTATACCAAGCAAAAGGAAGAAGCCGCCAAGCAAAAGGAAGAAGAGGCGAAGAAAAAAGCCAAGCAGGCGCACTCTGAACCATCAAGCGCGAAAAAGTCTGCAAGCAGCACTGCGGAAAAACTCAAACCCATTTTTTACTTCGCCGGCGCCAAACCGTCCAGTGCATCGAGCGTTCCGCTGTACACCAAAAAACCCGGGATCATTCCAAAAACCAAACCGAAGCCTGGCGGCTGAGTCCCGATATGTTGATGGCCGGCTGCAGCGGCAGCTGCTCACGCCGCGACCCATTGCGTGGTTTTCAAAGGCCTGAAAATTTTGCAACCGCTACCCGTCCAGCGTGCTGCCGCGATCAAAAAATTCCGCCTGCGTGGCGGAATTTTTACCCGGCCGGCATTTGGCGACAAACGCCGACCGATTCAATTGGTCATCGCCAGCATCCTGATCACCCGTACCCCGATATTCTCGTCGCTCCAGCCGTTGAGCAAGCTGCTCGAAACCACGCCTGAACACCCCGTGGTGGTCATCAGGGTTTCCAATCCATTCAATGCCACGTTGCGGTCATGGCCGCGCAGTGCGTCCCTGCCCAAGGACAGCGATTGCGCCAGAGAATAGCCACTGAGCAGCCGGAACATCGCCACCGAGACATTCGCATTGCCGCCGCGGCCCTCTTCGTAACCGAGACCGTCGATGCTGGAGAGCTTGGCAAACAGCGAGGCAAGCAGATAGTGCAATTCATACGTTTGCGGAATTTTCGCCGGGTCATTGATCACATCCTGAAATTCCCTGCGGATGGCTGTAATGGTTTCATCGATGGTCTTGAAAACGTTGGACGTCATGCGGGTCTCGAAATCCTTGGACTTCAAAATGACTTTCACCAGGTTTTCGCGTTTTTCTTCGTCGGACGGACCGTTTGCCAAGTTGGCCAGCCTACCACTACGCATGGATGCTGAAGACTTGACAAATTGTGGAAATATTTCAGTAGCGAGCACGGCATAGTCGCCATCGTTCAGACTGTTGACCAGGCTCTTTTTATCCGTTACGGCAATTTGAAGCCGGTTCTGGGGCCGTGTGACGACTTCATGGATGGCGTGTTGTAAAATTTCTGCTCTTCCTCCGAAATCTCAAGCTGGCGCAGGTCGACAAGTTTTTTCAACGCGCCAACCAGGACGTCGGCGACCACTGCGCCGATGGTAAATCCGGTTGTCAACGCTGTTTTCAAATGTGTGGGCAAGACCAGCTGACGCAGCAGCGGCAGGGTGACGCCGTTGGATGTCACCTCGTCGCGAGTGAGTTTGATGATCTGGAAATTGTCAAGCAACGTTTCCTTGTTTTGATTTTTTGGATTCAGCACCAGCAGATCGGCAATCTGCAGAAAGGTCGCCGAGCTGGCACTCGTAGAGGAAAGATACAGTTTCAATGGCCCATGTTCATCTTCTTCATCGACCATTCCCAGATTGTTCATCCAGTCGAAATAAGCCGCCATGGCGCGCAGACTGGTTTGAAACTCGCTGGAACAAACGAGCTTCTTGCGTTTGATGTCAGCCAGCATTTCACGAATGTTGGCTATGGACAGAAAAGGAAACACGGCGCTGACGTAGGGTTCGAAGGCGGCTGTGTTGCGCAACAGATTGGCAGTTGCCAATGCCTGGGCGGAATGGACTTGATGGGTCTTGAGGGCCTCTGCATCAAAATGCGGTTTGCCATTGCCCCACTGTTTCACCAAGGCCATGACAGCCTCGCCGATTTCGTCCCAGCATGCCGGATTGGTACCCAAGGAAAATGTGTTCATGACGCTTTCCTTACGAATCTGGTCTGGATCGATGGCCAACATGGCATTCAACATCGCTTCCCGGCTTGCGCGACCCAAGGTGGATGCATGGGTTAGCAAAGCATCTTGAATTGCGTTGCTTTTGCGCATGAAGACTGCCGACAGCATGCGGTTCTCAAGCACGTTGGCAACGGCCGTTTTCAGCGCACTCGTCAGGGCGAAGCTGATATGATCGCCAGGCCGTCTTCTGACAAGACGTGTCAAGGCCGTCTCGATGGTGCCTTCCAGGTTGCGGCGAAAACCGCCATCGGCGAGCAAATCATGAACTTTTCGCGTTGAACTGTGCAGGTCTTCGCGCAGTGCGACTTTCAACAGACCGTCAAACTTTGCCTGCAAATTTTTTTCCCGCTCCGGCAGTTCCCCTTTGTCTTGACTGTTTTGAGTTGTCTGCGTGGAAGGTGCCTGCAGCCTGTTTTTATCGACCGATAGCGCATGGGATTGCAGGTTGAGTGCAACGGCCGCATTGCCCAAATCCCTGCGCATGTTGATCATGGGCAGCAGCGCTTCGACGGCACTGTATGCCTTTTGCTCGACCTCGATCTGTTGCAATGCATCCGCCAATGCCTGCACGGTTTCTCGTGGAGCTCCCTGAAAGTGCTGGACGAGCAAATGCCTCAGCGGCGTCAACAGCGCATTCCAGCCGTTGAATTGCGCCAGTGGCTTGGCCAGCGCCGGATTGATGCGCCGAATGGTTCGCGACTCGCGGCTGCTGTAATAATCATCCGCTGCGGAGTAAACGCTCGAGCCGCCAGACCTTCGCTGACCATAGGCTGGATTCGGAACATCCTCTCCAGTGTGATTTTCTGATTCATATCTGGTTTTCGCTGCCATCACGGCCTGGCGCTGCGCAACGGTCGTCATCAATTGATTCAGCAGTGCAGAGACCAGTGCTGCGGGAATGGCCGCTTTGCCGAGGAACTTTCTGCAGCAGGTTTCGATCTCCTGCTTGGCAACGTAGTCGAGGTCCATTTTTTTGCTGTAAGCCGTGATCGACCTGGCCATTTGGCCCTGCAATTCCTTGCCGAACTGTTCCCTGGTCGAATGCATCACATCCGTTTGATCGGCCGGGTTGATCAATACACTGTCGCGAATGATGGCCAACACATGTTTGCTGTCGAGCCAGCCGGCATTGGCGTGCAGGAAGCCGTTCATCGGCAAGTGCTGGGCGTTGATGGCCTCGACAATCGGGTCGATGCCATAGTGCTCCAGCACATCACGATGCGGCTGCAAATCGAATTTGTTCGACTGGATGGCTTGCGCAATCCGTCCCATGTCATCCGGCTCGGTCAGCATTCGCTTGCCAATCAACTCCAGGACCAGGCCGTGCAGCTGCGTTTGCACTTCCGGCAGCAAGTTTGCATTGCCGGAATTCCCGCGCTTCATCGCTGTCCACAAGCCATTGGGATATATCGCACCACCCTGTTGGTTGCCCAGCATATGGTTGCGGCCATGCGAAAACAAGGTATCCCGCAATTGCTCCAGGAGCAGCTTGCGCAGCTTCGCCAGGTTGGCCTGATGCGGCGCCAGCTGCACTTGCGCATCGCCTTCGACAGTGGCTTTCAGCAAAAACGTTTCGACCAGACTGGCCAGCTCGACGGGCTTTGCATGGTTTTCCCTGGAGATTGCCCGCTCGGGCCTGTTGGCAGCGAGTCCTTTCAGGATTGCTTCCTGCAAGGCAGTGGTTTGCCGGGGGAGTGCGTTCATGGTAACGGCACTGAAAGCCGACTCGACGTTTTCCGCCGTCAAGACCACCGCCGACGGCCGGCTCTGCAACGCTCTCATATAGGCATTTTTCAGCGCTGCAGCAGTCTCACTGTGGAGCGTTGCTGCCGCGCCGGTGTCGCTGAATAACACCGTAAACAGTGCGTCGCATATTTGCGCATCGAGCCGGAGCTCGCGCGTCATGTGCGTGGTGTAGCGCATTCTTTCGACCAACGCAGTACCCACTTCCTCGGCGATTGCCGGTGCAACCGTTTCGGTGCCGAGCACGAACTTGATCACGGCCTTGAAGTCATGCAAGCCTTCCTGGCTGAAATAATAATGGCGAAACTCGAACAGCTTGCTGGCATTGC
>JBPBPY010000017.1:0-6489 GCA_050954505.1 Janthinobacterium lividum | reverse complement strand
CGCAATATCGATCAGGGCAGCCCGGCTTTCGACTGCAGTACATAGTCAATCCATCCAATTTTTTATTAGCGTCTGAAGGGAAGTTCGCATGAAAATCCATGAGTATCAGGGTAAGGAAATCCTCCGTAAATACGGCGTGACAGTTCCACGCGGCATTTCATGCCTGAGCGTCGACGAAGCCGTCAAGGCTGCCGAAGAGCTGGGCGGTCCGGTCTGGGTCGTCAAGGCACAAATCCATGCAGGCGGCCGCGGCAAGGGCGGCGGCGTGAAGGTTGCCAAGAGCATCGAACAAGTGCGCGAATACGCTGGCCAGATCCTGGGCATGCAACTGGTTACCCATCAGACCGGACCTGAAGGCCAGAAGGTTCGCCGCCTGCTGATCGAAGAAGGCGCCGACATCAAGAAGGAACTCTACGTTTCGATGGTTACCGACCGTGTCTCGCAACGCGTGGTGCTGATGGCATCGAGCGAAGGCGGCATGGACATCGAAGAAGTCGCCGAAAGCCATCCTGAACTGCTGCACAGCGTCGCCATCGACCCGGCTGTGGGCCTGACCGACGCGGAAGCAGACTCGATCTCGACCAAGATCGGCGTGCCTGCCGAATCGATCGCCGATGCGCGCGTTCAACTGCAAGGCCTCTACAAGGCGTATTGGGAAACCGATTCGTCGCTGGCTGAAATCAACCCGCTGATCCTGACCGGTTCGGGCAAGGTCATTGCACTGGACGCCAAGTTCAACTTCGACGCCAATGCACTGTTCCGCCAGACCGACATCGTCGCCTACCGCGACCTGGACGAAGAAGATCCAGCCGAAGTCGAAGCATCGAAGTTCGACCTGGCCTACATTTCGCTCGACGGCAACATCGGCTGCCTGGTCAACGGCGCCGGCCTGGCCATGGCCACCATGGACACCATCAAGCTGTTCGGTGGCGAGCCTGCCAACTTCCTCGACGTTGGCGGTGGCGCCACGGCCGAGAAGGTGACCGAAGCATTCAAGATCATGCTCAAGAATCCTGGCCTCAAGGCCATCCTGGTCAACATCTTCGGCGGCATCATGAAGTGCGACGTCATCGCTGAGGGTGTCATCACCGCATCGAAGGCTGTCTCGCTGAAGGTGCCTCTGGTGGTGCGCATGAAGGGCACCAACGAAGACCTCGGCAAGAAGATGCTGGCGGAATCGGGCTTGCCTATCATTGCAGCCGACACCATGGAAGAAGCCGCGCGCAGCGTCGTCGCCGCAGCTAACGGACAATAACGAGCATTGAGAACAAGGAAACAATATGTCGATTCTGATCAATAAAGACACCAAGGTCGTAACCCAGGGCATCACCGGCAAGACCGGCGCGTTCCATACGCGCATGTGCCGTGAATACGCCAATGGCAAGAACTGTTTCGTCGCCGGCGTGAACCCGAAAAAAGCCGGTGAAGATTTCGAAGGCGTGCCTATTTTCGCCAGCGTCAAGGAAGCCAAGGAAAAGACCGGCGTCAACGTGTCGGTCATCTATGTGCCGCCAGCAGGCGCTGCAGCAGCAATCTGGGAAGCCGTCGAAGCCGAACTCGACCTGGCCATCTGCATCACCGAAGGCATTCCTGTTCGTGACATGATGGCCCTGAAGGACCGCATGGCAAAGGCTGGCAGCAAGACCCTGCTGCTGGGCCCTAACTGCCCAGGCCTGATCACCCCTGACGAAATCAAGATCGGCATCATGCCGGGCCACATCCACAAGAAGGGCCGCATCGGCGTGGTTTCGCGTTCGGGCACCCTGACCTATGAAGCAGTGGGTCAATTGACCGCGCTGGGCATGGGCCAGTCGTCGGCTGTCGGTATCGGTGGCGATCCGATCAACGGTCTCAAGCACATCGACATCATGAAGATGTTCAATGACGATCCTGACACCGACGCGGTCATCATGATCGGTGAAATCGGCGGTCCTGACGAAGCCAATGCCGCCTACTGGATCAAGGACAACATGAAGAAGCCGGTGGTTGGCTTCATCGCTGGTGTCACCGCCCCTCCAGGCAAGCGCATGGGCCACGCCGGCGCGCTGATCTCGGGCGGTGCCGATACGGCACAAGCCAAGCTGGAAATCATGGAAGCATGCGGCATTACCGTGACGAAGAACCCTTCGGAAATGGCGCGTCTGCTGAAGTCGATCATGTAAAGTGCGATGGACCTGCCGCCGTCATGGTGGCGGGTTGTCGTGAGTGATCAGGAAGGGAAGCCGCGGCTTCCCTTTTTTGCGTCCAGGGGTTTCGTTGTTTGGTTTCTTGATGTGATGGTTCGGTCTCCCCGCATCCAGCCACGACAGGATTCCTCGTCTCGATCTTCAAGATCCGGTCCTCATGATTTTCTCTTCAGTACCTGATTCAAACGCGGTTTTCAGGCGTCGGTTTCAAGAACGGATCACCACCTGGATCGAACCGGGACATGCCACTGGTTGCCAGATTGCTCCACCGGGGATCGGCTCGAATGCGGTCGAATGCGTATAATCATTGATCTTTCAATCTGTCATGGCGCACTGGCGTGCATGATGTTTTCCTTCTTTGCATTCAGACTCAATTTCAGATTCCTATGGAACGAACAAGCAGCACATTTCTTGCCGAGGGCGGCAGCCTGGGTAAACTGGTTCGTGAACTGGATTGGACTCGGAACGTCATTGGACCCCCACCGGACTGGCCGCTGGCGTTGAAGACCGTCACGTCGGTGATGCTCAATTCGCAGTTCCCCATGTTTGCCTTGTGGGGCGAGGAACACATCTGCCTGTACAACGACGGCTATGCCCCCATCCTTGGCGCGCGTCATCCCGCTGCGCTGGGCATGCGTTACTGCGATATCTGGCCCGAGATCTGGAGCGAAATCCATCCGCTGATCCAGACCGCCTACGGTGGCAAATCCACCATTTTCCATGACCTGCCGTTGAACGTGCAGCGCAATGGCGTGGCCGAAGTGGCCTACTTCACCTTTTCCTATTCGCCGATTCGTGGCGACGATGGCCAGATTGCCGGCATGTTTTGCGCCTGTACGGAAACCACCGAGCGCATGCATGCCGATGAAAAGCTGCGCCAGACTGCCACTGCACTCAACGAACTCAATGCCACGCTGGAGCAGCGTATCGCCGAGCGCACGCAGGAGTTGTTGAAGACCCATGAAATGTTGCTGCAATCGCAAAAACTCGAGGCAATCGGCAAGCTGACCGGCGGCGTGGCGCATGACTTCAACAATGTGCTGCAAGTCATTGGCGGCAACCTGCAATTGGTGCAGAGTGAAGTCACCGACAGTCCCGAAGTAATTGCACGGCTGCGTGCGGCACAGCTTGGTGTCGAGCGTGGCGCCAAGCTGGCGTCTCACTTGCTGTCATTTGCGCGCAAGCAGCCCTTGAGCCCGGTGGTGCTCGATACGCGTCGCCTGATCCATGAACTCGGCGACATGCTGCGCCATACCATCGGCACCTCGTGCGAGCTGGAGACCGTGGTCGGCGCCGGCTTGTGGAACATCTTTGTCGACCGCAGCGGCTTCGAGAATGCCTTGCTGAACCTGGCCATCAATGCGCGCGACGCCATGGACGGCACCGGCCAGCTGACCGTGGAAGCATCGAACGCCTACCTCGACGACAACTATGCACGCCAGCATCGCGAAGTTACCGCCGGCCAGTACGTGATGATTGCGGTTTCCGACACCGGTGTGGGCATGGATGAAAAAGTCATCTCCCAGGCCTTCGAACCGTTCTTCACCACCAAGGGCCCGGGCCACGGTACCGGGCTTGGGCTGGCGATGGTGTATGGCTTCGTCAAGCAGAGTGGCGGCCACATCAAGATCTACAGCGAGATGGGCCATGGCACCACCGTGAAACTGTATGTGCCGCGTTCACGCAGCACCGAACACCTGCCGGCGCCCATGGCCAGCGGCCCGGTGGTGGGCGGCGTGGAAACCATCCTGGTGGTCGAGGATGATGCGCAGGTGCGCGATGTGGTGGTGGCGCTGCTGATCGACCTCGGCTACCGTGTGCTCAAGGCCGACGATGCCGCCAGTGCGCTGGTGATTCTCGAGAGCGGCATTGGCGTGGACCTGGTGTTTACCGATGTGGTCATGCCGGGCGCGGTGCATGTCACGGAGCTGGCGCGGCGCGCAAAGATCGTCCAGCCTGGCATTTCGATCCTGTATACCTCCGGCTACACAGAGAATGCAATCGTGCATCATGGTCGGCTCGATGTGGGGATTTCATTGTTGAGCAAGCCGTACACGCATGATGAGCTGGCGTTGAAGATCAGGGAGATGCTGGCGTCTTGAACGGTTGATACCATTTGCATGGGGAGGTCATGGCTCAATACCTTCAGATTTTGCGAGGTATGCCCTGTATTTGAATTGAACAGAGGGATGTGCCATATTTTGGTCCGACTGTGCCAAAATATGGCGCACTTCTCATCGCTCATCGCCGTTTGAATCCATCCAGCAAATGCCCCTAGCTTTCCACCTCGACTTCGCCGCCGCCACCGACACGGGTTTGCAGCGCGAGCACAACGAGGATGCCATTGCCGTCAGCGCCGAGAACGGCCTGGCCATCATTGCCGATGGCATGGGTGGGTACAAAGCTGGCGAAGTGGCCAGTGCAATGGCGGTCTTCAGTCTGCGCACTGTGCTCGATGACTTGATCCCGGGCTACGAGGGCAGGGCGCGCGGCCGGCAGATCCGGCGGCTGTTGTCCGATGCCGTCGAACATTCCAACAAGATCATCCACGACGCCGCATCGGCCCAGCCAGAGTTCGCCGGCATGGCGACCACGCTGGCAATGGCGGTGTTCCATCGCCGGGTGGTGACGCTCGCGCATGTCGGCGACTCGCGAATCTATCGCTGGCGCGCAGGCGAGCTGCAGCAACTCACGCGCGATCATTCCGAGGTGCAGGAACAGATCGACCGCGGTTTGATCAGTCCAGGTCTGGCGCGTTTTGCGCTGAACCGCAACATCGTCACGCGCGGTCTGGGCGTGACCGACAGCATCGACGTCGACGTCGCCAGCCATCGTGTCGAAGCCGGTGACCTCTACCTGCTGTGTTCGGATGGCCTGACCGACTTGCTCGATGATGGCGATATTGCGGTCATCCTGCGCAACACCCGCGACGACCTGAAATCATCATGCGATGCGCTGGTGGCACAAGCCAATGAGTTTGGCGGCAAGGATAATATTTCCGTGGTGCTGGCGCGGGCGTCGAATGACAGCGAGGCGGGTGGGGTGGTAGGGAAGATGCTTGGTTGGATGAAATGAGTCTTCCTTTGTTTGTCTGGTCCATCGCCGCAGTCTCCACACTTGGCGTCATCATACGTCCCTTCAAATTGCCCGAAGCTGTCTGGGCGGTATTGGGAGCACTGGCCTTGTGTCTGTTCAGCCTTATTCCGTGGGCAGAGGCTGGCAAGGCCATCGACAAGGGAACCGATGTCTACCTGTTCCTGACCGGCATGATGATCGCCTCCGAACTGGCACGCAAGGAAGGCTTGTTCGACTTTCTCGCGGCACTGGCAGCAAGGCAGGCCAACGGCTCAGCGAAAGGCTTGTTCTTTCTGGTCTACCTGGTCGGCGTCGTAGTGACGGTATTCATGTCCAACGATGCAACCGCCGTCGTGCTTACACCGGCGGTGCTGGCTGTCACTCGCGCAGTCAAGGTGGAGAAGCCGCTGCCGTATTTGTACATATGTGCGTTCATCTCCAATGCGGCCAGCTTTGTGCTGCCGATTTCCAATCCGGCAAACCTGGTGATTTTTCAGGACAGGATGCCGGGTTTGCTTGACTGGCTGGCGCGGTTTTCGTTGGCATCGGTGGCGGCAATCGTGGTTACCTTCGTGATGCTGTACTGGATGGTGCGCAAGGATTTGCCGACGAAGATTGAACGCGACATCAAGGTGCCTGAACTGTCATCGGCCGGAAAATTGACTGGCTGGGGAATCATCGTCATGGCATTGACGATGTTGACGGCATCCACATTCAATGTACAACTGGGATTGCCGACTTTTGCTGCGGGCGTATTGCTGTTTGCATTGGCTTGCCTGCAACAACGCAGCTTCCTTGCCGGGCATTTGAAGGACATTTCCTGGTCGGTGCTGCCCTTGGTGGCAGGACTGTTCGTGCTGGTGGAAGGGCTGCAGGCAACAGGAGTCATAGGCCATCTAGCAGAAATTTTGCGTGCTGCCGAAAAGCAGTCGATCGCTCAGGCTACCTGGTGGTCGGGTTTGATCGTTGCGTTCGGCAGTAATCTGGTCAACAACCTGCCTGCTGGCTTGATTGCCGGCTCGGCCGTGGCAGATACAAAGGTTTCGGTGAAGGTTGTCAGCGCGATCTTGGTCGGTGTCGATCTTGGGCCGAATCTGTCGGTGACGGGGTCGTTGGCGACGATTCTCTGGCTGAATGCATTGCGACGGGAAGGTGTGGAAGTGGGGGCTTGGTCGTTCTTGAGTAAGCGCCCGGCGAAGGCATCTTGAGCCGCTATTCGCTGTCTGAG
>JBPBPY010000525.1:0-6493 GCA_050954505.1 Janthinobacterium lividum | reverse complement strand
GCTGGGACAAGCGCTCGGCCACGCCCGGCATGCATCGTGATGGCGAATGGCTGATCGGCATGGGCGTGGCCACCGCGACATATCCCTACATGCGCATGCCTGGTGGTGCAGCGCGCCTGGGCCTGCACATGGACCAGCACGGCAAGATCCATGCAGTGGCACAGATGGCCAGTCATGAAATGGGCATGGGAACCGCGACCGTGCAGGCGCAGCATATCGCCGCCCGCCTGGGACTGCCGTTCGAGCGCGTGGCATTCGAATACGGCGACACCACGCTGCCAGCCGGCACCCTGGCCGGTGGTTCGTCGCAAACCGCCTCGATCTCGGCTGCCATCATGGCGGCCAATGACGCCTTGATCGAAAAGCTGCTTGACATGGTGGGCAAGGAGTCGCCGCTCAAGGGCTTGAAGCGCGAGGTGGTGGAGGGCCGGGAAGGGGGCCTGGGCAAGCATGGCGACGCCGGCGTCTGGCAATCCTATGCCGACATCCTCAAGCACGCCGAGGGGCAGTCGATTGTGGTGGAGGCCGAAGCGCCGCTGCCACTGGAGGCGCAAAAATATTCGATGCATTCCTACGGTGCACAGTTTTGTGAAGTGCGCGTAAATGAAGTCACCGGCGAAACCCGTGTCTCACGCTTTCTCGGTTCATACGATTGTGGCCGCATCCTCAACGCCAAGACGGCGTCGAGCCAGTTCCGTGGCGGCATCATCATGGGTCTGGGCCTGGCGCTGACGGAAGAGACTTTGTTCGACGAGCGCAACGGCCGCATCATGAACCCGACCCTGGCCGAATACCATGTGCCGGTGCATCTCGATGTGCCGAAAATCGACGTCATGTGGACCGACATTCCCGATCCGCACAGCCCGCTTGGCGCCCATGGCATTGGCGAGATCGGCATTACCGGCGTCGGTGCTGCGGTGGCCAACGCAATCTTCAACGCCACCGGCAAGCGGGTGCGTCACCTGCCCATCACGCTCGACAAACTGCTGTAGCGGCCGGGCGATGACGTTTTGCCGTCATCGCTGGTTGCCGGTCCATTCGCGATACCAGTCCTTGAACTTCGACAGCCCCGTTTCCAGCGGCGTGGACGGGGCAAAGTCGACCCATTCACGCAGGCGCGTGGTGTCGGCATAGGTGGCCGGCACATCGCCCGGCTGCATGGGCAGGAATTCGATGTCGGCCTTGACTTCCAGCACGCGTTCCAGGGTTTCGATGAAGTCGAGCACGCGCACCGGCTGATGGTTGCCGATGTTGAAAATCGCATGCGGGGGAATGGTCGCCACGGGTTTGAACAGCAGGCGCACCACGCCTTCGACGATGTCGTCGATGTAGGTGAAGTCACGTTCCAGCTCACCCTTGGCAAACACTGGAATGGCTTTGCCGGCGACCATTTTCTCGGTGAAGCTGAAGTAGGCCATGTCCGGCCGGCCCCAGGGACCATACACGGTAAAAAAGCGCAAGCCTGTGGTCGGCATGCCATACAAATGGGTAAATGAATACGCCATCAATTCATTGGCTTTCTTGGTCGCCGCATACAGCGACACTGGCGCCTCGGTCTTGTCGTCTTCATGAAACGGCACCTTGGCATTGGCGCCATACACGCTGCTGCTGCTGGCGTACAGGAAGTGCTGCACACCGTGCTTTTGCGAAGCCTCCAGCACATTCGCAAACCCCACCAGGTTCGACTGCACATAGGCCGACGGGTTTTCCAGCGAATAGCGCACGCCGGCCTGGGCCGCAAGGTGCACCACCAGCGTGGGCGTGGTGTCGTCGAACAGTTTCTTCACCGCGACGGCGTCGGCAATGTCGAGGCGCACGCAATCGATATTGCGCGGTGTCAGCATGGCTGCCACACGATCGTGTTTCAGCTTGGGCGTGTAATAGCTGTTGAAGTTGTCGCAGCCGATCACCGCATGGCCCATGTCGGCCAGGCGCGCGGCCACATAGCTGCCGATGAAACCTGCCGCGCCCGTGACCAGGATGCGTGCCTTGCCCGGAATGGGAATGGCGCCACTGCCTACGCTCATCGCAACCGTCATCGTTTTGCGCCTTTGCTGATGCGGCCGATGGCATGGTAGTCCAGGCCAGCCTTGGCAACCGAAGCCGGGTTGTACAGGTTGCGGCCGTCGAAGATGACGCGGTCGGCCAGTGTGGTGGCCAGGCGGTCGAAATCAGGCGAGCGGAATTCCTTCCACTCGGTGACAATCGCCAGCGCATCGGCGCCTTCGACTGCCGACCAGGCGTCGGCACAGATGGTCAGCAGGCGCTCGCAGACTTCCGCACCGTTTTCCTGCACCAGGATGCGGCCGGCATCGGCGCCGGCAACCGGGTCGTAGGCGCGCACCTTGCAGTTGGCTGCCAGCAGCTGGCGAATCAGCACCAGGCTTGGCGCTTCGCGCATGTCGTCGGTGTTGGGCTTGAAGGCCAGGCCCCACAGCGTGATGGTCTTGCCCGAGAGCTTGTCGGAACCACCGAAGTGGCGGCAAATCTTTTCGAACAGGATGTTCTTTTGCGCATCGTTGACCCGTTCGATGGCGTCGAGGATATGCAGGTTGCGGCCATGGTCGACCGAGGTCTTGAGCAGGGCCTTGACGTCTTTCGGGAAGCACGATCCGCCGTAGCCCATGCCGGCATACAGGAAGTCCGGGCCAATGCGCGGGTCGGAACCGATGCCCATGCGCACCGCTTCGATATCGGCGCCCAGTACTTCAGCCAGGTTCGCCAGCTCGTTCATGAAGCTGATGCGTGTGGCCAGCATGGCGTTGGCGGCGTACTTGGTCAGCTCGGCGCTGCGCACATCCATGATGATCAGCTTTTCATGGTTGCGGTTGAATGGTGCATACAGTTCGCGCATGACCTTGGTCGCCTGGTCGTCGTCGCTGCCGACAATGATGCGGTCCGGCCGCATGAAGTCGTCGATGGCCGCGCCTTCCTTGAGGAATTCCGGATTGCTCACCACCGAGAAGCCCGACTTCTGGTCGCGCTGTGCCAGCTCGTCGGTGATGGTCTTGCGCACCGAGTCGGCCGTGCCTACCGGCACCGTCGACTTGTCCACCACCACCACATGGCGGGTAATGCGCTGGCCGATGCTCTTGGCCGCCGAAAGGATGTGGCGCAGGTCGGCGCTGCCATCTTCGTCCGGCGGCGTGCCCACTGCAATGAAAATCACGTCGGCATGGGCCACCGCACGGTCGTAGTCGGTGGTAAACAGAATGCGCCCGGCACTGGCATTGCGCTTGACCAGCACGTCCAGGCCCGGTTCATGAATCGGAATCTCGCCGGCGTTGAGCATGTCGATCTTGCGCTTGTCCACATCCAGGCACAAGACGGTGTTGCCGACATCGGCGAAGCAGGCACCTGAAACCAGGCCAACGTATCCGGTACCAATCACTGTAATTTTCATAGAGGCTTATATAAATGCTGTGTTTATTGAGTTGAAACCAATATACTTAAAAAGTTTCGCCACGTAAATGTTTTATGCGCCGATATGCGGCATACTTGCTTAACATTGCTTAAGCGTTGCATTGCGTTGCAAACGCGCCGCGTCGGGATGTGAACCGGCAGGCATTGAACCTGAGGCAAGCGGGGGTATCGGAATGACACGTTTTCCACTATATTATGCGCCGGCGCCCTGGCAAACCGTCATTATTACCCAGAACCGCCACCTAGCCCAGATACAGAAATGTTTGGTCCAGAGAAATAGTTGAAGTCAAGTATACAAACCAAGTCAAATAATGAAATTACTGACCTTCAGCACGCTGTTTCCTAATGACCAACGTCCGAACCACGGCATCTTCGTGGAAACCAGGCTGCGCTATCTCCTCGCCAGCGGCAAGGTGAGTTCGAAAGTGGTGGCACCAGTACCATGGTTTCCATCGAGCAATCCACGTTTCGGAACGTATGCTTCTTACAACAAAATTCCGGGCAACGAGCAGCGATTCGGCATTGATGTCCTGCATCCGCGTTATCCGGTCATGCCGAAGATCGGCATGTCGATTGCGCCCATGCTGCTCGCCAATGCCCTCAAGCCTGCCGTCAAGCGCATCATCGATGGCGGCTACGACTTCGACGCCATCGATGCCCATTATTTCTACCCCGACGGCGTGGCCGCCGTCATGCTGGGCGAGCACTTCAAAAAGCCGGTGGTGATCACCGCCCGCGGCACCGACATCAACCTGATTCCACAGTACCGCATTCCCCGCAAGATGATCCTGTGGGCCGCCAGCCGCGCGCAAGGCATGATCACCGTCTGCCAGGCCTTGAAAGATGAAATGGTCGCACTGGGCATCGATGGCAAGCGCATCACGCCCCTGCGCAATGGCGTGAACCTGGAATTGTTCGTGCCCGGCGACCGCCCGGCCTTGCGCAAGCAGCTTGGTTTCAACGGCTTCACATTGCTGTCGGTGGGTTTGCTGGAAGTCCGCAAGGCACACGATCTTGCCATCAAGGCGCTGCCGCTGCTGCCGGGTGTGAACCTGTTGATTGCCGGGCGTGGTCCCGAACGGCAGAAACTTGAAGAGCTGGCGCGGGAACTGAAGGTCAGCGAGCGCGTGACCTTCCTCGGCGTGCTGTCGCAGCAACAGCTGCGCAGTTACTACGGCGCCGCCGATGCACTGGTGCTGGCCTCGAGCCGGGAAGGCTGGGCCAATGTGCTGCTCGAATCGATGGCTTGCGGCACGCCGGTTGTGGCCAGCAATGTCTGGGGCACGCCGGAAGTCGTGGCCGCTCCCGCAGCAGGGGTGCTGATGGCCGAGCGCACTGCCAAGGCCCTCGCCGAGGCCGTTCAAACACTGCGCGCCAATTATCCGAGCCATGAAGCCACTCGTGCGTACGCCGAGAACTTCAGCTGGGACGACACCACGCAGGGCCAGATCCGCCTGTTTGAAAAGGTCATCAGGGAATACAAGTCGTGAAAATCCTTTACCACCATCGCACCCGCTCGAAAGATGGCCAGTACGTTCACATCGAGGAAATGATCGGCGCCTTGCGCGGCCTGGGGCATGAGGTGATCGTGGTCTCGCCGCCGAGTGCCGAGAATGAAGATTTTGGCGCCGACGCCGGCTATGTGGCCGTGCTCAAGCGCTACCTGCCGAAGTGGTTTTACGAGCTGGCCGAACTCGGCTACAGCCTGGTGGCCTACCGGCGCCTGGCTAAGGCAGTGGAGCAGCACAAGCCCGACTGCCTGTACGAGCGGTACAACCTGTTCCTGCCCGCCGGCATCTGGCTCAAGCGCAAATACAAGCTGCCCATGCTGCTGGAAATTAACGCACCGATCTTTGAAGAGCGTGTGCGTTATGACGGCCTGTCGCTGCATGGCCTGGCGCGCTGGTCACAGGGCTATGCCTGGAACAATGCCGACATGGTCTTGCCCGTGACCCAAGTGCTGGCCGACATGGTCGGTGCCTACGGCGTGCCGAAGGAACGCATGGTGGTACTGCACAACGGCATCAACGGGGCGCGGTTTGACCATGCGCCCGATGTGGAAAGCGCCAAGGCGGCACTGGGTCTGCAAGGCCAGATGGTGCTGGGCTTTACCGGCTTTGTGCGCGACTGGCACGGCTTGAACAAAGTCATCGACATGATCGCCACCGACCCGCCGGAATCGAAACGCCATCTGCTGGTGGTGGGCGACGGCCCGGTGCGTAGCGCACTCGAGCAGCAAGCCGCCGCACTCGACATTCGCGACCGCGTGACCTTCACCGGCGTGGTCGAGCGCGACGACGTGGCGCGCCATGTGGCCGCCTTCGACATTGCGCTGCAGCCGGCCGTGGTGGCGTACGCCTCGCCATTGAAGCTGTTCGAATACCTGGCACTGGGCAAGGCCATCATCGGGCCGGCGCAACCGAACCTGACCGAAATCCTCACCGACGGGCAAAACTCGGTTCTGTTCGACCCGAAGCATGGGGAAGGGATGTCGGGCGCCATCAGCCGGCTGTGCAACGACGCCGGCCTGCGCGCCACCATCGGCGCCAACGCCCGCAAGACCATCGCGGAAAAGAAACTGACCTGGCGGGAGAATGCAGAATGTGTGGTGCAGCTGTTTGCCGGGTTGGCGGCGAAAGTGGTGCCGCGGCGGTAGGGGGTAATGCCTGCCATGTCGATACCGAACACCTTTCAAACTAGAAAAAGCGTCCATGCACACAATTGTTGAAACAACGACGACCTTCCCATCTGTTGCTCAACAAACCAATCATGGGCGACTGCTGTACATCATTTTGAGCTTCAACGGCTGCAGTGACACAATCGATTGCCTCGACAGTCTGTATGCCGACTTGCCTAAGCAGGCTGATCTTCTCCTGATCGACAATGCATCCAGCGGCGATGTCGTCTCCCAATTGCGGGGAAAATTTCCTCAACTTGAAATCATTGCCTTGCCCGAAAACCTGGGTTGGGCAGGCGGCAACAACGTCGGCGTGCGTCTAGGTCTGCAGCGCGGTTACGACTGGATTTGCTTGCTGAATAATGACACCGTTTTCCCGGAGCACGCGGCTCG
>JBPBPY010000144.1:0-6536 GCA_050954505.1 Janthinobacterium lividum | reverse complement strand
TCTGCGACGACTGCTCCCGCCAGGGGCGACATGCGCATTGAAATTGCTGTCAACATGGGAACCCGGTTGCTTGCACTTGACCCCGAAATGCACACTGGCAGTGCGGGCATCGAGCTCTCCACCGGCGGAAAGGTCGACTATGTGGTCATGCCGGTGGTTGCCAACATGCCGGCCAAGGGCACTGCTGCAGAATCGAAAAGCCTTTTCAAGATTGCCCCCGTGGTGCAAGAGCCGATGGAGCGTTTGTATTATCCGGGCCAGTCAAGGCCCGCTTCCTCCAATAGCTCGGAGCAGCAAGTAAGGCCCGCCATCAAATCTTTGGAAGAAGAAAGCCGCCAGGATTACGGCACATTGCGCGCAACCGCTCATCGCATTGAAGCGGCCATCGCTGTTTCTTCCCTGGGCGCTGTCTGGATGGTTGCGCGCAAGGCAGCATTGGTTGCCAGCCTGCTTTCAAGTGTGCCGGCCTGGATGCGCCTGGACCCGTTGCCGATCCTGGGCGATGATCAGGCTTCCGACGATGCGTCGGCAAATGAGAAAAGCGAAGAGCAAGATGAATCGGTCGAGCGCATGTTTACTGTGGAACGCCAGTTGACGGAGCCGTCACAGTTGCGCTCATAGGTGCAATGCCCGTAGCACTGAAACGGGTTTTGGCGCGTTGTTGATCATGTAAAACGCGCGGTAGTGGCGTAAATCTCCTCGAATCGTGCCGGAAAAATCCTGTATTCAAATCGCATTTTTTATCGGGGAGACCACGCCGGAATTTGACAGTCAGACCGTGGTCATGCCCAGGAACTGCTGCAGGTCCGCTGTCTTCGGGTTGGCGAAAATCTCTTCCGGCGGGCCGATTTCATGCACCTTCCCCATGTGCATGAACACCACGCGGTCACAGACTTCACGCGCAAAACGCATTTCATGGGTCACCATCAACAGGGTCATGCCTTCTTCGGCCAGGCCACGCATGACTGTCAGCACTTCATTGACCAGTTCCGGATCGAGCGCCGAGGTAATTTCATCGCACAGCAGCGCCAGCGGCTGCATCGATAAAGCGCGCGCAATTGCCACGCGCTGCTGCTGGCCGCCCGAGAGCTGATCCGGAAAAGCATCGAATTTTTCCGCCAGGCCCACGCGTGCCAGGTTCTTTTTGGCCAGCGCCAGCGACTCTGCTTCCGAAGCACCCTTGACGATAATGGGCGAGATCATCACATTGCGGCCCACCGACAGGTGAGGGAACAGATTGAACTGCTGGAAAATCATGCCGACTTTCAGACGCAATGCGCGCAGTTCGATATCCGTCGTGCCGAGCTTGGCACCGGCTACGCTGATCGCGCCTTCATTGATCGTTTCCAGTCCATTGATACAGCGCAGCAGCGTGCTCTTGCCCGAACCGCTCTTGCCGATGATGGCAATGACTTCACCCGCTTCGACATTCAGATCGATACCCTTGAGTACCTGATTGGTGCCGAAGCTTTTCTTGACACCATCAACGGTTATTAGTGGCATTTAATTTCCTTTGCAGAGATTGACTGTACAGCGACAGCGGGTAACACAGGATGAAGTACATCAGGCCGACCACTGCATAGACGAGAAATGGCTGGAAGGTGGCGTTGGTGATGACCGTGCCCGCCTTGGAGAGTTCGACAAAACCGATGATCGAGGTCACGGCGGTGCTCTTGACGATCTGCACCGAGAAACCGACCGTGGGTGCAATGGCGATGCGCAAAGCCTGCGGCAGGATGACATGGCGCATTTGCTGGCCATAATTCATGGCCAGCACGCTCGAGGCTTCCCACTGGCCTTTCGCAATCGCTTCCACGCAGCCGCGCCAGATTTCAGCCAGATAGGCGCTGCTCCACAGGGTCAGCGACAGGCCGGCGGCCAGCCAGGCCGGTACTTCGACACCGAACAGTGCTAGGCCAAAGAAGCAAAGAAACAATTGCATCAGCAGTGGCGTGCCCTGGAACAGTTCGATGTACAGCTTGCTGAGCCGGCGCAGGGCTGCACTGCGTCCGGTGCGCAGGAACATGATGACCAGGCCCAGCGTGCCGCCGAACAAAAAGGTGGCCAGCGCCAGCACCACGGTCCAGCGCCCGGCCAGCAGCAGGTTGCGGACAATGTCCCAAAGAGTGAATGTAGTCATGCAGGCCTCCGGACATGGACGAAGCGCTCGCCGATCTTGCGCAGCAGATAGCGCGCGAGAATGGCGAGCAACAGGTAGATGGCGGTTGCCACCAGATAGGCTTCAAAGGAGCGGAAGTTGCGGCCTTGAATGAAATTGGCCGCAAACGACAATTCATCGACCGCAATCTGCGAGCAGACCGCCGAACCAAGCATGACAATGACCACCTGGCTGGACAATGCCGGCCAGATCTTTTGCATGGCGGGGCGCAGCACCACGTAGTGGAAGATCTGCAGCCGCGTCATTGACAGGCTCAGGCCGGCCTCGATCTGGCCGTTGCCGACCGCGCCGACACCGGCACGGATGATTTCCGTGCTGTAGGCGCCCAGGTTGATGACCATCGCCAGGATCGCCGCCTGCATTTCAGTGATTTGCACGCCGATGCTGGGCAACCCGAAGAAAATGAAGAACAGCTGGATCAGGAACGGTGTATTGCGTATGAGCTCGACATAGGCGCCGACGATGGGTTTGAGCCAGACCGGGCCCTGCGAGCGTGCCCAGGCGCCAAAAATGCCGACCATGATGCCGAGGATGCCGCCAATGACGATGAGTTCGATCGTGATTCCCACGCCCTTGATCAAGACATCCTGGTAGGGAAGGATGGAGGAAAAATCAAATTGATATGCCATTGAAGACCGGTCCCTGTAGAGTCGCTATGGAAGAAAACAGCATGGCGCTTGCCGGCAATGCAAGGCATGGATGGGGCAACGTCATGGGGAAGCTCCTGGTTCGGTGGGAGAGCGCAATCAGCGCCAGGTGGAGAATGCGACAGGCCGTCCGCATCGCAAGCGGTGTGGAAGATTTAACGCTTTCAATGCGCATGATCCGACTATAGCAAGTAGTATGCCAATTTGATAGCCGTGCCGCAGCCGTGTTCAGGCCACGGCCAGCAGCGGCAATGCGTGTTGGGGAGACGGTGTCGGAGCGGAAGAGGCTGCAGAGTATAAGCGCTGGAAGAGAAATGCCTTGAGGAATTTATGGCTGGTTCGGTCACGCACTGTGAGCGAATGCTGCAAGAGGCCCAAGTCAGTCCAGCAACAATTTGTACGAAATGAACACGTCGACGCGCTGCCGCAGATCCATGCACCGGGATGGACCGTTGCACCAAAAAGGTTCCGAAGTTATCGGTAGACGAAGTTGTTCAATCTGCCTTTGGAAAGCAGGATTGCTGGAAGCCGATGGCATGACAGCGGCAAGGTACTCGACCTTGAATGCCGGACCAAGGGAGCTGTACAAGCAGGTGCAGATCCCGGGAATGCCCGAAATCAAACGCCCATTGCCTCCAGCGCTCGAGCCGTCAAGCAGTGATCGGGCTTTCCCACATTTCCATACGGTTGCGGCCATTCTTCTTGGCACGGTACATGGCCGAGTCGGCACGATGCAGCAGGGTGTCGTTATGGTCACGGGCGTTGCTTGACGCCACGCCAATGCTGATGGTCACCGGGCGGATGGTCCAGGCGTAATCGCGCACGGCCTGGTGCAGCCGCGAGGCGACATGGCAAGCTTCCTCGGCGGTGGTGCCATAGAAAATGATTGCAAATTCTTCGCCACCGAAACGGGCCAGATGATCATATGGCCGCAAACAGCTCTGCAAAAGCAGCGCAATAGTCTTGAGTACATCGTCGCCGGCGATGTGGCCGAATGAATCGTTGAATTGCTTGAATTCATCGACGTCGATCATCATCACCGAAATCACGCCGCTCATGCGCGCCAGGCGTTCGAGTTCATCGGACAGGGCGATGTCGAAGGCACGACGGTTCTTGATGCCGGTAAGCGAATCGGTTTCGCTCAGGCGGCGCAGGATCTCGTTTTCCTTGTGCAGCACGGCCAGGCGCTTTTCTGCATCGGCGGCTTTCAGGCGTTCGGCTTCAGCACTGTGTTGCAGCGAATGCGCGCGCCGCTCCGAAATGTGCAGCCGATTGTGCAGGTCAAGGCAGCGGCCGATCTGGCTGGCCAGTTGCGCCAGGATTTCGCTGTGCCTGGCGGTCTCGGCGTGTGCGGCACCATCGGCAATGCACAATACACCGGCAATTGTGCCGGACGCCTCGACGATCGGAACCTTGCAGAAATAGTCGAAACTGGTTGCCAGTTCGGCAGGTGAAAAGGCGACCGATTTACCCTCTGCATCGAGATTGCCGACATAGTCGTCGATATCCTGCCTGGTGAAACCGAACCATGACATGAAATCGAGCGCAGTGACATCGATGTCATCGGAACCGAAGGTGAAAAACTGTGGGCGATGTTTGCTGGCAGGCAGCCAGATCATGGCGATGCGAGTGCGGCATAACAGCGCCGTCATGTCGGCAAAGCAATGCAGCGCTTCGCCAGGCAAGTCGCTCGACAGGCAGGCGTCTCTGGTGGAGTCCTTGATCTTGGCAAGCAGGGACAGCAGAGGAGACACATCCTTGCAAGAGGAGGCAACTTGGTTCGACATAAGGCACATACTTTCCAAAGAGAATTGATCGGCAGGCCAGGTAGTGCGGCATCATTGCAGGTTTCGCTGCTGTCTGATAATTTAATTGCCTGCAGAAAATAAACTTGCTTGAAATTGGCTGCATGCCGGAAGGGCGCAGCAGGTCATCAGGCGGAAGAAACTGCACAACAAAAGTCGTCGCGATATCAGGTGCGTTAGATTAGCAGCGTGTTTGCCCAAGGCTGTGCTGATTTAGCACACAGCAATGCTTTTTTCGGCAATTGGAAGGGAAGGGTCGTCCGTCGGCGAGAATGTCCAGATTTCCTGCCGTCAAGTTCCGTAACCCTGGACTCAGGCCAGGAATCTGGAATCGGCGAGGCTCTACGCTGTAAGTGCTCGCCAGATTGCTGGTGGTTACAAGGGATCGCGATCGTCGCGCGGCCGGCGTTGCAAGGCATGCCAGTGGTCGCGTACCGGTCCCCGCTGCCGCGTGTAACAACAAACGCGTCAATGTAGTAAATCATTTCGAAGCCGAAACATTGGAATACATTGCTCAAGTGCAAATGTTTTGGGATACTTCGTTTCCCGATGGATAATAATTAAAGGTAACAAATGCGTAAAACGATGACTCGTGCAGTTTCGGTGTTGGGCGTGGTGGCCGTACTGGCTTCCTGCGGTGGCGGTGGTGGCGGATCGTCATCGAATCCGCCGGCAATTTCCACACAACCCCAGGCCCAGGTGACGGTGACCGGCGGTACGGTGACGCTGGCCGTGGCGGCAACCGGCAACAACCTGAGCTACCAATGGCGGCGCAACGATGTGGCCATCGCCGGTGCCACGGCTGCCAGCTATACCACGCCCGCATTGAGCTACCTTGACATCGGCGCAAGCTATACAGTGAGCGTATCGAACAACGACGGCACCGTCACCAGCACACCCGTGACACTGTCTTTGGCCTTGAGCGCAGACCAGAAGATCTTCGAGGACTTGATCCTGTCGGGCGGCGGCAGCTACAGTACCAACACCAATTTGAAGGCTGCAGGCACCCAGGTGAACGGCGTGAATTACGCCTCGTCCACCTCGGCGCTGCTGCTGAAGTCTCCATTGACCAATGGTCCGCAAACCTTTACCCAAAGCGCGAAGTCGAACCTGACCGCCAGCTTGCCGCTGGTCGCCCGCGCGCCGCCCTGGACGCTGAAGAATGGTGTCATCCTGACGACGCCGGAAACCGGATTCAGCGCGACCATCAGCTACGTGGGCAGCGCCATTCAGGTCGACCAGCTGGCGGCCGATGGCAGCACGGTCGCCTTTTCGGAACTGCGTTCGGGCTATTCCACGGCGGCGCTATCCGGTGCGCTCGGTGCCACGCCTGCGCTTGTCACCGATTACCTGTATTCGCTGTTCCAGAATCCATTGGTGCTCGACACCAGCAGGTCCTACCTGGCAAACGCCAGCTATATCAAATATGTCGGCGTGAGCAAAGGTGACCGCTATCAGATCTTTGACTGCTATGGCACCACAACCACCACCAATCCGCTGCCCTGCTACACCAGCCAGACGCTCGAGAGCGTCTTGACGGCGGGCGCCACTTCGGTCAGCGATGGCCTCACCTATACCTTGGGCAATGGGTCGATTTCCACGGTGGGCGGGGTACGGGTCTGGGTTGCCGCCACGGCGCGTCCACCGTCATCGACCTTGCGCAGCACCCTGGAATATCGCACTTTCACTGAAATTGGCGGCAACGTCTACACCGGTGCGGTGATTCGTGACGGCAGTGCATTGGGCGAAGTCGGTTATTACAACACGGCCAATGTGCTGGTCACGGTGCCTTACTCCATCCGTTTGAACAAGGCGGCGCGTGACAGCATTGCGGCAGCAAGCCGGCTCTGATGCACGTTGCATGACCGGGCCGGGTGCCCGGTTTTCAGGCGGTGCCAGTGCGAT
>JBPBPY010000349.1:0-6597 GCA_050954505.1 Janthinobacterium lividum | reverse complement strand
CGGATCGTCTGACTCAAGCGTACTCACGAAGTCCAGACGCATGAATCTGCTTTTAAAATTTCAGCGCCCACCCTCACCACGATAGCCCGCCCAAACAGGATGATCGGGACCGAACGGCACGAAGCAGTTCCAATATGCCCTACAGCGTCGTGCGTAAATTAGGGCTAAAGAAGCCCCACGGAGACTACAAGCCTGAAGCGCCTTCTTTGGTTACTTTCTTGGCGCAGCAAGAAAGTGACTGGCAGCCGGGCCACCCCCGGCAAAGCCCCCACGGTAGTGAGAATGCATTGGGGCACCCGAAGATAGAACCTAGCAATCTGGCTTTTACGCTTTTAAGCTTAACAAAAAACCTAAACACCCCCCCCTTCACTGCCCAACCGGCCTCAAAGTAACAAACTGCGAAGAATCCCCCCTCCGAACCAACAACAAAACCGTCTTCTTCGGCTCAAGCTTGCCAACCACCGCATTGAATTGCTTGGCATCCTTCGCATCCGTATTATTCACCCGCAAAATAATATCCCCCGCCCGCAAACCAGCGCGTGCAGCCGCGCCCTCGGCCGCCTCCACCACGACGCCGGCTTCCAGCTTGAGCTCCTTCTTCTGCCCATCGGTCAGGTCATTGACCATCAAGCCCAGGGTATTGATCACCTGCTCCGGCTTTGGCTTCTTGTCGGCCGGTGCGCGCGCCACCTTGTTGTCCGGCTCCATTTCCGCCACCACGATATTCAGATCCCGGTTGGCCCCCTTGCGCCAGACCGTCGCCACCGACTTCGTGCCAGGCTTGATGTTGCCCACCATGCGCGGCAAGTCGGATGACTTCTCGATCGCGACGCCGTTGAACTTGACGATCACATCGCCAGCCTCGACACCGGCGGAAGCAGCCGGACTGCCAGCCTCGATGCGCTGCACCAGCGCGCCCTGCGCCTTGGGCAGGCCCAGCGACTCCGCCACATCCTTGGTCACTTCACCGATCTGCACCCCGATTCGACCCCGCGTCACGCGCCCTGCGGTGCGCAACTGATCGGAGACGCGCATTGCTTCATCGATCGGTACGGCAAATGAAATACCCATGTAGCCACCGGAGCGGCTGTAGATCTGCGAGTTGATGCCGATCACTTCGCCACGGGAATTCACCAAGGGTCCACCGGAGTTGCCGGGGTTGACCGCCACGTCGGTCTGAATCAGCGGCAAATAGTCGCCGGTGTCGCGGGACTTGGCGGAAATGATGCCGGCCGTGACAGTGTTCTCGAGGCCAAATGGCGAGCCGATGGCAATAACCCATTCGCCGACCCGCGCCTTGGAGGAATCGCCAAAGGCCAGCCGCGGCAGGTTGCTGCCCTCGATCTTGACCAGGGCCACGTCGGTGCGCTTGTCGGCACCGATGATCTTGGCCTTGTATTCGCGCTTGTCCGTCATGGTGACGTAGACTTCGTCAGCACCGTCAACCACATGGGCATTGGTGAGGATGTATCCGTCTGCCGAAATGATGAACCCGGAGCCGACACCGCGCTGAACCTCTTCGTCAGGCTGCGGCGTCGGTGTTCGCCGGCCACGCGGCACTGCATCAGGACGCTGCTGCGGCATGGGGACACCGAAAAAACGGCGGAAGAATTCCTGCATCTCGGCGTCGTCACCACCACCACCACCAGCACCGGCTTGCGGCACTTTTGCCTTTTCCGTGGTGCGGATATTCACCACCCCTGGTCCAACCTTGTCGACCAGATCGGCAAAATCAGGCAGCAACACCGAGGCTGCCATCGCAGGTTGTGCCAGTCCCGAAATGGCAGGCACGAAAAAGGCGCTTGATGCGCCCAGGATCATTACTGATAAAACTTTTTTAAGCGGCGTCGCAGTTTTCATGTAAGTAAGGTCTTGTCTAGGCAATCGGTTGGACTCAGCTTGGGTCTGGCCCGCTGCCCGGACGCGCCGCTCCTTGACGCCAGAACGGATTTACCGGGCCTTGGGTTCGCCCTTGAATTCGATGGTGTTGGCCACCTGCTGGATTGCAGCAGAAGGCACTTCACCCATAATAGTAAGCCAAAAATCACCCTGCCGCTTGCCGACAATGTTCATTGCGCCCTGCTGTACCGAGCCTTCCGTGCGACTCTTGCTGCCCGGCTCGATGAATACGGAAATTGCGGCCATGCCGTCCGAAAAAACGATCTGGGAAACTTCCCGCTCGACCGATTGTCCACTGGCCAGACCAGCGGCAGTGGTATCGGTCAAGACACGCTGCATTTCCCTGATTTTGCGAAAGCCGGCTGGAATGCCGCGCACCGTCCAACCCGACAAATCGGTTTGGTGCATGACGGCATTTTCCACATGCCAGTTTTTGGTGTTTTGAAAACTCGACCGCACCTGTGATTTGTCGATGTTGCCTATCATCAGTTGGGTGAAGGTGATCTGCTCTACCGCCTCGCCTTTGTCATTCAGGGTTTGCGCGCGCAGCAGCAAGCCGGTAACCCGCTCCGCCCACAGTCGGTAACCATAGCGCAGCTTGTCCTTCGGTTCCAGCACGATCGCCTGACTTTCGAAACCGGCAATGCGTCCGGTCTCGCCCTTGTGGATTTCATACTGCTCGGCGAGCTCGCCAGGATTGACAGCAAGAATGGCGGGAAATACATCTTTGCTGACGCGTTTTTCCACCAGCAGGGTTTTACTTTCGGGTACGTAGCAAACGATTTCATCATTGTTACGAATGTACTCGCGCGGCTTGCCATCGAGGACTTCCAGCTTCTCGATTTCGTTCTTGCCTTCGAGGAAATGCGTAATCCGCGAGGTGCGCACCAGGTTGCCCTGCTGATAGACAAACGTCCCCGAGAAATTCAATTTCTGTGCTGCCGCTTGCGTACGCCGCAACCACGATAATGCTTCACGCCGGTCTTCGCCCGCCAACCCATTCTCCGCCTGCGCGGATAACACCATCAAGCCAGTCAGCGCTACGATAAATTTGAAAAAGACCAAGGCTCTCCGCATACAGTTTACTTGCCGGTCTCATTGACGAAGGTGGAAGCGCGGGCAAATTGCGCCGTGCTGTAGACCGATGGAGAAAAGCGCTGATGCGCCATCAGATATTCATCCAGCCCGGGATCACGCAGCACATCCTCATGATGGGCGGCTGCGCCATCGGTTTTTGCCAGCCCCGGTGCGGCAGCGAGCTGAATATCGGCACTGGCGAGGCGGCTTCCAGGTGCGGTCATGCCGGCAAATGTGGCAGGCGCTTTAGTTAGCGCAACCATAAGCTGCGGGGTAGAAATGAACGCCAGGGCGGCCACGGCAGCGGCTGCCGCTCCCGGTACGCCAAACCGACGCAGCAACGATTGGCGTGCTGCCACGGCGACCACACCACAAACACCATCGGCATCGCTGCCGGTAGCAAAACCGGTTTCTTGCGAACGCTCTGGCGCCGGCTCGTCGGGCCTTCCGGCGCTGGCTGCCGGCATCAGCAGGATGGGTTCCGTTTCGAGCCGGGCAAACAAGCGCGCTTCGAACCCTGGGCGAATGTTGGCCACCAGCTCTTCGGAGCGCAGTGCATCACCGATTTTCTGATAGATATCCCAGGTGCTGCGGCCGTCCGGATCGCGCAGTCGGGCCATCATCTCATCCACCCCGCCACTGCGCATTTCACCGTCGGTGAAAGCCGAAATCGTTTCATGCGTCATTTTCATATCCATGAGTAACTCCGAACAAGACCCCATACCCTGCAATTCTAATCGACTAATTTCTTCAAAGCAATTAAGTTACCAAAAGGAAATATTTCGGTCACTTGTGTCACGGCTTGACCTTTTGGCAAGGGTAACGCTTGCAATATCTTTCAATAACTTTGTTACGATTATCATCCTCTTTTTGTACTTTTGCTCACAACATTCAATCGATTATTTGTAACAAATTCTCCAGCCTGTCGCAATGTACAAGCCATCAATACACCCTATCCCGCAGAACCGCAACTAAAAGTCTCTTTCCGTTGCATCATCACTACTCGCCAATTCGCGTACCGGCAACCATGCCATGTTGAACCGTGGCATGGGCCATGCAATATATACGAAACGGATTGTGGGTCCGGATGCACTGCCCTAAAGCGAAATCGCTGCCTCACCACCTTTTGTCCAGAGCCGTCCCCAGAAGAGGCCGCAAGCGTTCTGCAATCGCTTCACGGGCGCGGAATATGCGGCTACGCACTGTACCGATAGGACAATTCATCGCGTCGGAGATCTCTTCATAACTCAAGCCTTCAATCTCTCTCAAAGTGATTGCCATGCGCAATTCTTCGGGCAATTCATCCATTGCCATATTCACGGTTGCGGCAATCTGCTTGGTCGCCAACATCGATTCGGGGGTATTGATATCCCTTAGGTGCTCTCCATCGTCAAAAGTTTCCGCCTCTTCGGCATCGGCATCGGTTGATGTCGGCGCCCGGCGGCCTTGCGTTACCAGATAGTTCTTGGCAGTATTGATGCCAATGCGATAGAGCCAGGTATAAAACGCGGACTCGCCGCGAAACTGCGGCAGGGCACGGTAGGCCTTGATGAAAGCTTCCTGCACCACATCTTCCGCCTCGGCCTGGTCGCGAACAAGCCGCGACACCAGCCGCATCAATTTTCTCTGATATTTTGTAACTAATAGCTCGAACGCCTTTTTATCGCCACGCTGGACGCGCTCAACCAATAGTTGATCAATGTCGCGTTCTGTCGTCAATCCCCATTCCCTTGTCTCTGAGTAACATGCACGCGGCTTCTAATTGACTATCCGTATAACAAAAAGTTCAATATCTGGCCGCTCTTGTTCCAGGCATTTGGCAGTTCGCTCAATGATTGTGCGCGGCAATCCAGCGGCACGCAACCGATAGTTCCCGAAATCCTGCTTCACTGAGGCAATCCTTGAAGACCGGTATCACGATGCAGGCGCGGTCGGCACTGGAAAAGCGCAGCATCAGCAGGCTGGGCCAGATGGTTGAGTGCGCCAGCAGCCTGATTTCGGCCTGTTGTTCCGCCGCCCAGGCCATTGTTGTCATGGTCTTCGGAACGCCCTTCCCGGCGCGCAAGGCAAGTTGGATTTTCCCGGTGGCCGAAATATCGATCTGTACTGCACCCGGCCCCACACCGACACAGCGCCGGCATTCCAGCCAGGCCAGGACGACCAGGCCGATCAGGATGCCTGCGATGCTCCAGCCATGCTGTGCCATTTGCCACGCCGCCGCCACGACCATGAAGCACATCAGCGCGCAGCTCAGGCGCAAGAGTCTCGACGGCTTGACGATAACGCTGGTTTCGATGGACATCGGGAAGATCGAACATTTGCCAGAGTGGCAGCCAGCCGATTTTACAGGCACTTGCCTGGCCGCTGCGCAGTTTTCCGCTGTGCAGTTGTCTGCTCTGCGGTTGTCCGCTGTGCAGCGGTCATTATGCAGTGCGGTATGGACGATCATGCCACGCGACGCATGCAGCGCAAAAAAATCGCCATCTGCGCGGCCTGACCCGGCCAGATGGCGATTCGGCGTGTCACGGCCCGGAGAGCAGGCCGTACACTGTGCGAGAGCTCAAATTTTCGCGAAGATCAGGGTACCGTTGGTGCCACCGAAGCCGAACGAATTCTTCACGGCGATATCGATTTTCAGATCACGTGCCGTATTGGCACAGTAGTCGAGATCGCAGGCAGGGTCCTGGTTGAAGATGTTGGTGGTCGGTGGGGAAAGCTGGTTGTGGATGGCCAGCACCGTAAACACCGACTCCAGACCGCCAGCACCACCAAGCAGATGGCCGGTCATCGATTTGGTGGAATTGACCACCACTTTTTTGGCATGGTCACCCATGGCGCGTTTGATCGCCACGGTTTCAGCGACATCGCCCAGTCCGGTCGACGTGCCGTGAGCATTGACGTAATCGATCTGATCGACATTGATTTGCGCATTCCGGAATGCATTGGCCATGCTGCGCCGGGCACCGTCACCATCTTCCAGCGGCGCGGTAATGTGATGGGCGTCGGCGCTCATGCCAAACCCGATCAGTTCAGCATAAATCCTTGCGCCGCGCGCCTTGGCGTGTTCGTACTCCTCGAGCACCATCACACCTGCACCTTCGCTGAGGACGAAACCGTCACGGTCGCGGTCCCATGGCCGCGAAGCCGTGGCGGGATCGTCGTTGCGCGTCGACAGTGCACGTGCTGCAGTAAAGCCGCCCAGGCCAAGCGGCGACATGGTCGACTCTGCGCCGCCGGCAATCATGACGTCGGCATCGCCGTATTCGATCATGCGCCCTGCTGCACCGATGCAATGCAAGCCTGTTGTGCAGGCCGTTGCAATGGCGAGGTTGGGACCCTGCAGACCGTATTTGATCGACAGGTTCCCGGAAATCATGTTGATGATCGAAGCCGGCACGAAAAACGGGCTGATGCGGCGTGGCCCACGGCTGGCCAGTTCGATCTGCGTTGCCTCGATCAATGGCAGGCCACCGATGCCGGAACCGACGATGACGCCAATGCGGTCGGCATTTTCTGCACTGACGACAAGGCCACTGTCGACAAATGCCTGCATCCCTGCTGCCATGCCGAAATGGATGAAGGTATCCATGTGGCGGGCTTCCTTGGCGGGGATGTAATCCT
>JBPBPY010000344.1:0-6598 GCA_050954505.1 Janthinobacterium lividum | reverse complement strand
GCCCCGCGCAGGTCGTTCATCGAGCGTTCGATGTGCACTTGCGTGGCGCGCGCTGTGCGGTGCATGCGCGCAATTTCCTGCGCCACCCATTGCCCGGAGACGGCCTGTTCCATCCCTGCCTTGCGTATCCACGGTTCGGCGACACGAGCCGCCTCGACCGGGTCGTTGATCAGGACTTCGCCCGGGCCCATCAATGCCATGGCCATATCCAGGGGAAAGGCGCCCGGCTGTTCGATGAAAAATACCTGTCGTGGATCGATTCCCAGGTCGGCCCCCAGGTAGAGCCTGAGCTTGCGGTCGCTGAATTCTTCATCGAGTTCATACCCAAGCAGGCTGCGGGAATATTCCACACTGTCTCTGCCGACCAGCGCGAAGGGGGTGCCGTCGCGCCGTACGCCAACCAGTGTATTGCCGCCTTCCTGGTAGGTATAGTCCTTGCACAGGGTCTTGCCCGCTTCGATGCCCCTGGCCATGGGTGCGTCAGGGAATTCTTTGGTGGCGACGCTGCCAAGCGTGCTGAAATTAGTTTCCGGATAGACCCGGCGCAACTCCTGAATTTTGTCCCGGTAAGACCGGTCGCTTGCATCGATGGCGCTGATGGTGGCTCTGACTTCGTCACGCCGGTCGACATGGTAGCGCCGCGCACGGGCACTGAGCAGATCAAATATATGGCTGTCGTGTTCCCAGCCAGCGGACAGCGTTGCCGGAATAGAAATCCGTCCATCGAGATTGAAACGCCCGCTGTCTTCGGCCCAAACTTCTTCCGCCCCCTTGGGAACGATGTTGATGCGCAGGCAGCGCTCCAGTCCGTGCTGGCGCAGGTCCAGGCAGCGCATCAGCAACGCTTCACCTGCTTCGGTAGTCGTGACATGCACCTTGAAGCCGTTGGACCTGGCCACTTCCAGCATGCACTGGATGTGGGCCGCATTGGCCTGGTAATAGTCCGCGTCATTACTATCGGTAAATCCCATATGGGCGCGCTTGACGCGTACACTCAAGTCTTTTGCAACGACCTGTTTATTGGCAATCGGGTTGTTGATGCTGAGGGCCCGCTGCCGGTGCATGAATTCCATCGCTTCATCGATCTTGCTCTGCGTAATCGATGCATTGCAATTCTTTTCCAGCCAGGCTTCCATCAACTGCGTCTGATGTTGCGTGCGTTCGGGAGGCCTGGCGCCGGAGAAAGGTGCCGCGAGCCGGGCAGTCAGCGCCGAGCGGCCGATGATGTCGAGTGCTTCGCCACGTTCGTGAAGCTCGCGCTTTTTCCTGAAATAATTCTGCACGCCTGGATTGGGCAATGAACTGGCCGTTTGCCGGTTTTGCCGTGGTTGCGATGGGCCAGCCAATGCACTCGACGGGGGTCGGGCAGGCTGCCGGACACTGGGTGCAGTAGTGGGCTGGCGCTCGCGTTCGCCTTCGGTAAAAATGGGCACTATGCGCTGGGGTATCGGATTTGATCTTGGCATCTGGCTACTTGTAAGTCAATGATGGTATTTTCGAACATCCACAGACTGCGACGCGCGGTCCGGCTCGATGCAGTGCAGGCTGACTGGCCTCGCGTTCATAGGTGGTCATTTGTGCAATACAGTTCCATGACGGAGCGCCGCTTCGTTCAGGACAATGCGGTGTTCGCAGCAATTGACCATGCAGTAAGCGGGCACGCAAAACGGGGTGCGCAAAACGGGGCAGGCAAAATGGGGCAGTCAAAACGAGCAGTCAAAACGGCCAGCCAAAACGGGCAGCCAACGCGATCATCGATCAACAAGGAAAAACATGGAACTTGAATTGACTGGCAAGGTCGTCCTGGTCACAGGCGGCAGCAAGGGCATCGGCCTGGCGGTGGCGCGCGCATTCTGCGCCGAAGGCGCCAGGGTGGCGATCGTCTCGCGCGAGCAGGCCAACATCGACGCGGCACTGCTGGAGCTGGCGCAGCAAGGCTTGCACGCAAGCGGCTTTGCAGCCAACCTGAGCGATGCGCAGCAAGCCGATCAGGTTGTCAATCGCATCGAACAGGAGGTCGGGCCGATCGACGTGCTGGTCAACAGCGCCGGCGCAGCCAGGCGCCGCGAAGCAGACCAGCTTGACAGCGCCGCCTGGCAGGACGCCATGCAGGCCAAGTTTTTCCCGTATATCCATGCCCAGGATGCCGTACTCAGACGCTGGCGGAACACGGCACAGGTGCCGGCGGCCAGCCCGGTTGGCCGCTTTGCCCGCGCCATCGTCAACATCATCGGCAGTGGCGGCAAACATCCCACCTCGACGCACCTGGCTGGCGGCGCCGCCAATGCAGCGCTGATGCTGGCAACGGCAGGCCTGGCGCACTATCATGCACGATTCGGCATCCGCATCAATGCCATCAACCCGGCGTCAACGCTGACCGGCCGGGTCGACCAGGCCATCGCGCTGGAAGCTGCGCGCCTGGGTGTGGATGCGCAGCAGGCGCTGGCCGAAAGCCAGGCTGCCATTCCCATGGGCCGCTATGCCGATCCGCGTGAAGTGGCCGATGTCGCCTTGTTCCTGGCCAGCGCGCGCGCCAGCTATGTGGTGGGCGCCATGATCACCCTTGATGGCGGTGCCAAACCGGTTATCTGATGACGCCGCTGTTGCGCCAGCATCCTGTCAATGAGGAACCCCGCAGGGCGGATATTTGAGCCAGAACAAACGGCCGCTGTTTGCCCGGCGCTGGCCGGAACATCCCGCCGGTGTAGGTTACCCAGGGAACTGGGCGTCGGCAGAAGCAACGCAGTCATCCCGGCGCTTGGTTGCCAACACACATCAGGAGACAGGACAAATGGGTAATCTCTGCATGCGCGCCGGTCATGGGCATCATCACAATGCAACGCTGGCGCAGCCGGCACATTCTCGCGGCGGTGGTCCAGCCGGGCATTCCAATGCCGATGCGTCGTATGCGCCGGCTGTCGCCACGCGCAGCGGCGCCGGGCCAACACGCGCCGAAGTCAAACGGCAGCGCGACGCCGCCCCCCATGCCAGGGATCTCGGCGAAGGCAGCTATCCGCCACCGGCACAGCCGGCCTTGCGGCGGCGCAGCAGCGTCAAGCGTGAACTGGCTGCCACCGACGCGGCACTGCTGAAAACGGGCGAGGCCGATTATCCACCGCCGCAGGTCGCGACGGGCAAATCGCGCCGCCGGGTCAAGGCTGAACGCGACCGAGGCGGTGCACTGGCCGGTGCCAACCAGGACTTCTGATGGCCGCTGAAGCCTGTGCAGGCTTGATCCACGCCTGCCGGTGCAGTGCGCGCTGGGCAAGTGGCCGACCTGCCGCTGGCCTGCAGCTTGGGAGATTGCTGGCTCAGTGCATGGTATGTTCATACAGGATGGCCGCGCCCACACCGATCAATACCACCCCGCCAAGAATTTCGGCGCGTTGACCGATGACGCCGCCCAGCAGGCGGCCGACCATCACGCCGATGGTCACCATGGTGGTCGTGGCCAAGCCGATCAACAGGGCAGCTTCGAGTATGCTCACATCGATGAACGCCAGGCCGACGCCAACGGCCATGGCATCGATGCTGGTCGCCACTGCAGTCAATGCCAGCATCAGAATCGACTGCTTTGCCGCACTGGCTTCTTCATGTTCGTCGGGCGCGGCAAAGCCGGCCCAGATCATGCGGCTGCCCAGGATCAGCAGCAAGGTGAAGGCAATCCAGTGGTCCCACTGCGATACCCATTTCGCCGCGACCGAACCGATGGCCCAGCCAATCAACGGGGTGATTGCTTCGATTACGCCAAACAGCAGACCGATCTTGAGTGCCTGGGCAAAACGCGGTTTGCCCATGGCAGCGCCTTTGCCGATGGCCGCCGCAAATGCATCGGTGGACATGGCAAGCGCCAGCAAGACGAGAGAAAGAAAATTCATGTTGAGGTTTCCGGCCAGGCAATGAGTCCACGGCAAAGCCGCGCGCCTGACCACAAGCACGACTTTACCGATGGTCTCGCCAACCAGAAGGCAAACGTGCCACGGCCAGAGGCCGAGAATGTTGACACGTCATCCGCTGAATTGCTCAGCGGCAGGCTACTCCCCAAAGAGTGGCGCCATTATAGCGGCATTGCCATCCGCCTTCCAGTGCTGCTTGTCGCTGTCCCGATGGCAGCTGCGGCGTTTCCATTGCGCAGATGCTCGTGCCAGGCAGCGACTTCGAGGCCCTGACTTGAAAGCACTGACTTCGAGGCGCCGAGTCTTGCTGGGTCAAGGTCGCTCTGGCAACAGCCCTTGGCCGGGTGTTGAAATGCAGCGTTCAGGCAATCTTGAGGCGCAGGCGCGCCTGGTCCAGCAGCGCGGTATCGTAGGGAAAGAGATTTTCCAGAAACATCATTTCAGCGGCGTCCGGTTCTTCCAGGCACAGCTGCAGCATGAATTCGCCGTCTTCTTCCACGCCGAGGAAATCCTTGCTCCAGCGGTTCTTGCGGTGGTTGCGCAAGACGTCGTGGCCCAGCTGGGCCAGGGCGGCGGGAACGCCGGCGGCGAGGGCTGCTTGCTGCCAGTCTTCCCAGTAGGCGGTTTTTTGTGGTGCTTGATTCATGCGAGTGGCTTCTCAGGTAAGGAATGATCCAGGCCGGCTTTTCACCGGCCTGCGTGCCGGGACCTTACTCTGGATAGGCTGAATTATCAAGATGATTGTCATTCGAACATCCTGACATGCGGTCGGCGATCATGATGCGGGTTCAAACCAGTCACTTTTCAAAAATATTTTCCGTGTGGAAAAATCGTTAAAGTAATGTGCATGGCTGCCGTTAATGGAAACATCAATCAGATAATTCGATACAGAGGATAGATCATGGATATCACGACCAATAACACGCTGGCTGCCAATGCAACGCAAGCCGAAACCAGCCAGGCAATCAACATGACCGTGTTGAAAAAAGCGCTGGATATCTCTGCAAGCAATGCCAAGACACTGGTGGAAAGCTTGCCGGCGCCATTGAGCGCGAATCTTCCAGGCCATCTGGGACAGAATGTGAACACCCAGGCGTGAATCGGGTGCACTGACCAACGATGGCGGCATCACCATCGTTGGCCGACATCGGGGGTACCGTTCCAATTTCTCTCTTTGCCTTTCCAGCGGCTGCCGGTCAGATCTGTCAGCCGCTATTGCGGCGGGCACTTTGATCTGCCAGCCGCAATAGCGCGGGGTATTCGGATCTGCCAGCTGCGATTGCGGCGAAAATTCCGATCTGCCGGCCGCCATGACGGCGGCTATTCCGATCTGCCGGTCACCACGATGGTTGGCAATCTGAATTGGCAGCCACGATTTTTTCCTGTCGCTGCATGTGTTGTTGAAACACAAATCCCCCTCGTGACCCTGCTTGTAATATCTGGTCATGACGCTCCTCCAACCACCAGAACGACCAAATCCACCGCATCGCGCAGCGAATGCTGCCGCCAACGCTGGCACTCATGATAATCCCGCAAGCGCCGTCGCTGATTCTGCACTGGAAGAATTGCTCAAGGCGCACGCCGCTGTGCAGGATTTCTCGATTGCACATTCTGCCGGCCTGTTGTCCAAGCTGCTCGCTGCAGGGTACGGTGGCATTCCGGCGCCGGGCAGCGGTGCGACGCTGCAGCGCTGGCGCATGCTGGCCAGGGTGGCCGCCTATGATCTTTCGCTGGTCAAGCTATATGAAGCGCATGTAGATGCGCTTGCGATCCTGGCTGAAACCGGCGCTCGCCGGTTGGCCGGGGAGGGAGTCTGGGCAGTATGGTGTGCCGAGATCCCTCACGCCCGCGTTGAAATCGTTACCCCTGCTGCAGCGGGTGCCAAGGTCAGCGTGCAAGGCGTCAAGGATTGGTGCTCCGGGGCTGCGGTGGTTAACCATGCACTGGTCAGCGCCTGGGATACCGAGGGACGTCCCTGGCTGGTTGCGGTCGATCTCGACGATGACGGCATCTCGATGGAAGACGCCGGCTGGTGCGCAGTCGGCATGGCGGCAACCGGCACCATGCGCGTGCGCTTCGATACTGTGTCGGCAACTTGCGTAGGCCCAAGCAACGCTTACCTGAACCGGCCTGGCTTCTGGCACGGTGGCGCCGGCATTGCCGCCTGCTGGTATGGCGCCGCTGCAGAAATCGCCCGCTGCGTGCGCGCCAAGCTGCCGGCACCCGCCGACCCGCACCGCCTGGCCCACCTCGGTGTCATCGACCACGTCCTTTCGGCAACCGCGGCGCTGCTGAGGGAATGTGCCGAAACCATCGATGCGTTTCCCGAGACCGATGCAGGCCTGCTGGCCTTGAGGGCGCGATTACAGGTGGAACACTGCGCGGCTACGGTCATGCATCATGCCGGCGAAGCCCTGGGCGCAGCGCCGTTCTGCCGCGACCAGCATTTCGCCCGCTTGATGGCAGACCTGCCGGTATTCATGCGCCAGAGCCATGCACAACGGGATCGCGCAGCGCTGGGATTGCTGGTGACGCAAGCTGCTGGCGTCGGCGTGGATGCACAGGCCACGGTGCCAGCCAAAGATGGCAAGCCTGCCGGTGACGTTGCCGCATTCCCAGCGCCAGGATGGAAATTGTGACGTCTCCAGCCCGCGAACCGCTGTCGCGTGACCTTGACGACAGTCTCGAGCTGGCATGCCGCA
>JBPBPY010000096.1:0-6611 GCA_050954505.1 Janthinobacterium lividum | reverse complement strand
GTTACGAAGTCGATGATGTGTTGCAGGTAGGTCATGTCCAGCGGCGCGTACAACGTTGGCTGTAACCGTTCCCACGCCATTGGAATACGGAAGAAACCCATCTTTTTGCCGACAAAGTAATCCGCCTCGGCCACGGTGGGGTAAGACGGGGGGCTGTATTCGGCGGCTGACAAGTTGACGCCGATCTTGAACCCGCTGTGCTGGTACGGCAGCTCGGAACTTGACGCGATCAGGGTGGAATTGAGTGTGCGGTAAGTGTTGAATTTCGCGTCGTACCGCAGCGTGATGTAATCGCCGGCCCGAATCTGGTACTCGCGGTCCGAAATGGCCGGAATGAAATTGATCAAGGCGATGTCTTGCGTCGTGGTGATCGTGACCTGTTGGCCGTCGCGCATCTCGGCCAAGTTGATCGTCACCGCGTCGAGGCTCGATGCCGGATTCAGTGCAAGGTGCGTGTTTTTGCCGGGCACCCTTGGCGCCAAGGTGACGCGCGATGCTTTTGCGGTCGGCTGCGCATGCTGGAACCCGGCGCGGCCCACCGCAAGGACATCAGCGTAGACGCCAAGCTGCGATGCACCGATGCGCCCGCTGGTTGACAGCAGCTGGTCGCCGCCGCGCACTGCCCCGGCACGCGACAGGCGGTTGATCTTGACGCCGGTGTTGACTGAGAACTGACTGCTGATTGATGTGGTCTGCCGGGGAGTGATGAAGGCAGGGGCGGCAACCTCATAATCTCCACTGTTGCTGTAATCGCTTTGGCCAACGTCGGGAGGATAGCCTGTAAGCGCAAACACGCCCGAGTCAGGCTGAATATAAGCGGCCGCGCTGCGGGTAATCGTCGGTGCATAGCCGGCCAGGGCCAATAGGCCAATGCCAGGCGCCACCGCGGTGTTCATCGAGACTGAAATGGCGGGCTGGTATCCAGCGATGGACAGAACTCCGCTGCCAGGCGCTACCGTTTGAGTCGCGCCACGGGAAATTACCGGCGCATAACCTGCGAGTGCAAGTGATCCAGGTCCCGGATTGACAGGGTTATCTACCGGTCCTGTTGATGCCGCCCTATATGTCGTCTTTGGTGGCGGCAAGAAAATTTGCCATGGGTTGTCATGCAACCTGTTTGCTTCATCGGCTGAGATGGCCCTGTTCCAAACCGCCGCCAGCGAGATAGATGCCGATGATGCAGGGTCGCTGTTAGACGATCCACTCCCACCCTTACTGAAGAGTTGGATTTGCTTAATCGTCATAGCGGCTGAAGTGTTCATTCCGTCAGAAGCAATTTGCTGCCGGTTCATGTACATTTTCAGCGCGTTAGTTGTCGCGGAATAAGTCAGGATAACGATGTTTCTGCGGTTGGTAGGCCAGACCGCAGCGCTATTGAAATCCGGCTTATACGGCCTACTGTCCGTGCCCACATTGCCGCCGCCGTATGTGCCTGTTTGCAGCGAGGCGCGATAAGTGGGGCTGATATCGCCGTCGTTGAAGTCTAAGAGCGCTTCATAGCTTGGGGATTTAGGACTGTAGCCAATGCCTAGAAAAGTCCATTCATTACCCGTCGTTGCAGGAAGAGGAATGTAAACATTGGACGCGGATGTTGATGATCCAACCTGCGCATATTCCAGCGCCGGATTTCCTAAGTGATCGCGTCCAGGTTTAATTACTACTGACGAACCAATGATTGCTTGATAAAGATTTGATGGTGTGATGGCCGAAATCAATCCCTTCGTCAGGGAATTGAGCGGGTCAATTTTTACAATGCCCTGGGGCTGATTCCGCAATACCGGCATGGCTTAGATCGTCGCCAGAATTTGAGCGAAAGCCTCGCAGGTCACTGCTTGCCCGGTGTTGTCCCTCACATCGAGGCGCACATACATAACGCGCTCGCTGATGTCGAAAGAAAGCTCCGTAACGCTGCCTGCAACGGTGTCGCCGCCTGCCCTGTAGGCCAGCTTGAAATCTACGCCATTCCCTGAGGTATAAACGTAGACGTTTGGCGCAACTGTCGGCGCTGTAGCACCGTTGGTGATCTTCGCGGTAAGGAATGCGCCGTATTTTGTCGTCAGGTCAACAACCGCACCGGTAGTGGTCGCGCCCGCAGCATTGCTGGTGCCTGTCGCAATGATCGTGCTGTACACATGGGTTGATGCCATTATTTCTCACTCCCGTCGTCGTTGAATAAAGCCTCGGCCACATCGATGCGCGAGAGCGGGTCTGGCACATTGGCGATGGCGCGCAAGGCGTCTGTAAGAGGGCCGCCAACCAGGCCTATAAAATCTTGGGTTGATTTCAGTCCGAAATCCAGGGTGCCATCCTTGATCAAATACAGCCCCCACTTGACCGCCGAATTTCCTGCGGCGGCTGTTTCTAGCCCATCGAGAAACGCTGCGCCAGCCTGTGGGCCAACTGCATCCATGATCAAGCCGATACCACCGATTACCGATCCGGTCTTGACTCGGCCGACGCTCATGATTTCCGCGATAGCGTCGATATCCTTGGCCGCAATCGCTGCTGCGCAATCGGGTCTGGCCCGTATTTCGTCTCGTAATGTCATGGTCAGGTCGCCGAAAGGATGCCGGATGCGCTCGGCGTGACTGTCAAGGTATTGGGTGCGGTAGTGGCCGGCACATCCGCGGGCGTCGTGTCGCCCAAGAAGTAGCCGACGATGGGGTCAACCTTGCCGTTGAACGTGCCGACGGCGCGGATCACGCCGTAGCGCCACGAAGGGATCGAACCGCCAGATGCCGTCCAGACTGCGCTGCCTGCGGTGAACTTGACCGTACCCGCTGCCTGCGCAAGTGAAACGCCACTGAGCGTCACACCGCCAGCCGCGTAGCCGTTGCCCGTTGCAAGTTCGTTCGTGACATCGGCAAATACTTCGTTCGTGCTGTTGTTTGGGGTCCAGGCGCTGGTGTGCAGCGTCATCTTGAAAGTGTTTGCAGCGTTGAGAAGGTCAGTCGCTGAGAAGAAATTCAGCTTTGCCTTGTCGGGGAAAATGAAATTGCCTGCGGCCATTGTTTCGCCTCTTCAATCGTTGATGTGAAAACGCCCACGCAGAGGTGGGCGGTGTATTGCGTGTGATTTGGTTAAAGCGCCGTGATGGGAGTCACGTCATTGGTGAAGGCAGGGCCTGCCGTAGTCACGTCATAAACCGATGTCACGCCAAGGCGTTTCATCATGGCCTTGACATACTGCGTGCGGTTCTTGCCGGAACGCTCCAAGCCTAGCAGGCCGGCAACCTTGCCTTCGGGGATGGCGGGCTTAGCATCCGCAGCAATTGCTTTTTCGAACTCCTCCAGGCCCAGGTCGATCATGCCCGCAAACTGCATGATTTCGCTGCGATCTGGCCAGCGATCGCCGCCGCCAGTGGTTTCGGTTGCACTGCGCGTGGCGAAGTTCGTCTGTGCACTTTGCTTGTACGCTTCTTTGACGCCCTCCTTTTCGGCTTGTTCGCGTTCGTCGTCGGTCAACTCTGGAACGATGCGTGCAGGCTCGGCGGCTGCGGGATCAATGGTGGTGTCTGCGGTGTCTTTGATGTCGTCAGTCATTTGATTTCCTATTTTGTCACTGCGGTCTGAAAGGTCAAAAGGCCAGCCCTGAAGCTGGCCATCTTGGTGCGTCAGGTTTGGTTAAACATCTCCACGCCAGCCATTTGCGCGTTTGTCAACGCGGTGCCGAAGTCGATGTCCCAGCGATATTTGACGTTGAGAGTGTTGATGTCGCCTTGGCGAGCATAGGTAATGGCGATACCAAGATCAGTCGTGGCGCGCATTACATTCCAACCGTCTGCTGGATCGACAGTGAAGGAGCCAGGCAGAAGCAGCAGGTTGTCCTTCAGGAAAAACGGGCTCATTTCAGCGGTGACGGTGTTAAGCCAGTTGATCGCGGCGCCGTTGGCTGGCGTGCCCGTGATGTTCTTGTATTCCATTTCGGCCTTGGTGCCGCCGCCACCCGAAATGAGAGCCGGGGCCACCAAAATTGTATTTGCCGATGGCTTGCTAATAACGCGGAAGGTTTGCAGCTGGCCGGTGTCCTGCTTGGTGATCATGTGCAACGAGTTCACGCCGGTAATGGTGAATGCATCGCCCGCCTTGATGCCGGCATAGTTGGCCGAGGTTACCAGCAGCGGTGAGTAGCGATTGTCGACGTTCTCGGTCTCGCTGGTGGCGGCGGTTGAGGTAGCTTTCGGCACCCAATATTGACTTCCAGCCGCGACAGTCGTTGTGCCGCCAGTTGCGGCGCCCAAACGGATTGATTGGTCGTTTTTGTAGGTATCGAAGCCAGCGATCGGGCCTAGATACGCTTTTTCGAACGCCGTCATGGTTTGCGATAGACCAGATGTTTGCGGCTTAGCCAAATTGCTCGCCATGCCGTTGTAGACGCGAGGGGCCAAGAACATCATGCGGTCATGCCGTGGCACGCCCTGTTCGGTCAGTTGCGCATCAGCGGCGGCAATGTCATCAAACCCGGTGGGTGCACTGCTGCGCTTGATGAATTGCGAGCCTTGCAAGGCGACGGTGTTGTACAGAGCCAGGTTAATGTCGCTGGACAACTTTTGCTTTGCAGCCTTGCCGTAATTGGCTAGTTGCAGTGGGTCGCGCAAGTCCTTGGTAGTCATCTTGCCATTGACGGACTTGTGGAAGCCAAGGCCGACCGGCACGGCCATTTCCGTGATGTCACCAAAATTCGATGTTTGATCAAGCCCGTCATACGACGCTGCAATATTCGGCACATTAATCCAAACCTTGTCGCCGACGCGCTGCATTTCTTGGTCGCTGAAAGGGTGATACACACGGGCAGACTTGGCGATCACCAGCAGATCGTCGAAACCCTCGATCATTTCGTCGTACATGATCCGCTCTTCGCGGTTGAATGCGTTTGCCATTTGGCTTTACCTTTAAATGTGTGTGGCGTTATTTGGCCTTGAGGCCGCGCTTGTAAGCGATCAGCTTGGAACGATCACCTGACTTGTCGGCTTCGGCTTCCAGCGCTGCGAGTTTCTTGTCAACCGACCCCGACACCGGCGCGCTACCGCGCACAGCTTTATCGGGAACCGGCGCGGATTTGCGTGTGGTGGTTTTCAATTGAGCTTTCAGTTCGGCAATCGCCATGGTGAATTGCACGGGGTTGGTGATAGCTGCGAGTTCTTTTGCTTTCTTCGGATTACGTCCGAGCGCGTAGGTCATGGTCACTTGCATAACCGGGTCACTGATCGCGTCAATGATAATCCCCTGCTGGGTTCCGCTGAGAATGTCCTTGACCACGGATTCTGCTTCCTCGTAGTCACGTACTTTCAGACTGGCTGCTGCCTGTTTGTTCGCGATGAGCTTCTTGTCCCAGGCTTCCTGTGCGGCGGCCTCTTCAGATTGCTTCTGCTTGGCGACCTGCTCTACCGAGCGTTTGCGTTCTGTCCATGCCTCGAACTTGGCGGCATACTTTTCTTCATCGAAGTCGATATCCTCGTCGAACATCGATGGCTTGGTGCCGATTTCGACTTCGGCGGGCGCAGTTTTCTGCTGGCTCGCTGCGATTTGCTCTTTGAGGTAGCGATTCTCTTTGGCGAGTTCTTTGCGCTCCCGGCGCAAGTCCTTTACCCATGCCGGCGCCTGCGCCGACAACTGCTCTTGCTCTTCTTCAGCGGGCGGCTCTTCGTCTCCAATGGTGATAACCAGCTCGTCATCTTCGTCCTCGGCTGGCTCGTCGTCGGTCGGCTCGGGGTCCTGCTCTCCCTCGCCTTCCAATTCTGTTACTTCCTCGATTTCGTCGTCTTCAAGCTGGTCAATCTCATCCTCTACCGAATTTTCTACGCCCATATGAACTATTCCCGAAATTTCTCACTGAAATTGGCCAGTGGTAACCATTTCGGGAATGATAGATTGGAACTATCGTCAATGCAACAACCTATTGATTTTGTTGATCAACGGGCTGCTGCGGTGCGCTGGCTGGAAGGGCTGGTGGGGCTGTGTTTTCCATGGTGTGCAGCGTTTGAATGGAGTCCATGACATGCTGGTTCTGCGCCAGATCGACGGTTGCAAGCTTGGCAATGGCATTGGCGTGAGATTCGTCGGTCTTGGCCTCGTTGAAGGCGCTATCGGACTGCGTTTTCTTGGCGTCGGCCATCTGTTTCTGCGCTGCGGCCTGCAGATATTGGTCCTGTGCAGACGGTTGCGCGCTGGCCTGCTCCTGCTGCATTTCGGCCTTGTCCTCTTCTGTCGGCTCGTAGACGCCTTTGCGCACCAGCTGTTTGCGGGAATACTCGCGCACCTCGGACATGCCCTCGCCTTCCATGTTGGCCAAGGCAATCGCGCCCAGGATGCTGACCATTTCGGGATCGGTGGTCATCTGCAGCAGGCCGGTGATGGCACGCACAGTGGCGGCGCGGCGGCTGCTGCTCGATGGCCCAACGTCGGACACCACATCGAACTTCGCCGCGCCGATATCGTTCTCGGTGGTGACCTCGCCGGTTTCCTTGTTGTAGCCGGGCTTGAGCAGCTGCACGCTGGCCACTTGGCCGTCCTTGCCAACCGTTTTTATCTGCCGCTTCTCTTCGACCAGGATGTCCTTGGCCATCGACAGCCAGACCTCGCCGCTTGTCTGGATCGCCTTCTTCATGTTGT
>JBPBPY010000316.1:0-6643 GCA_050954505.1 Janthinobacterium lividum | reverse complement strand
ATCGCGCTGCGATTCCACTACCAGCACATCGCCGGCAAACTTCGTGCAGGCGCGCAGAGCGCGGTTTTCCGACGCCGGCACCAGCCGGTTGCGCAAGCCAGAGAGGTCCTGGTCGCGATGCAGCTGGCGCTTCGGTTTTTCCCAATCACTGTCTTCAAACAATGCCGGCACGCGCAGGGCAAGCCATTTCACCGGCCGCATGGCGGTCAGGATCGAGGCCATGTAGCCGCCATAGCTGCTGCCCACCACGGCAATCGATTCCGGGTCGATGTTGCGGTGGCTGGCCAGCCTGTCATAGGCAGCCAGCACGTCGTTGAGATTTTCATCGCGCGTGACTTTTTCCTGCTCGGCCTTGTCGCCGGCGTGGCCGCGCAAATCGAAGGTCAGGCTGATGCAGCCCAGCGCGGCAATCCGCCGTGCACGCGTGAGATATTGTTCCTGGCTGCCGCCCCAGCCATGGACGAACAGCACCCCCGGCACCTTGACGGCCGGCGTGACAAGGGTGCCGGCGATCTGGCTGCCATCGTCGACGGTGATGGCAATGCGTTCATCATGGGTGGGCATAACTCTCCAGACGCGAAAATTTGGTCAGGCGGCCGACGTTTTCATCGATGCCATCGAAATAGATCACCGCGTCAGGCGGCACCACCGCGTGTTCGCCATAGACCTCGCTGGTCGATGCCTGCACCACGTTGAGCGCGGGATCGTGCTGGAACGCTTCGAGCGCGGCAATTTCGGCGCCGCTGGCGCCGCCGGCGCGCCAGGATTGCTCCAGCACGCCGCAATGCTGGTGTCCGGCGCTGTCGGCACCGGTGACGACATCGTAGTTGCAGCGCGAGGCGAACAGCCCGGGAAACGCCGCCATGGCGCCGGCGTGGTACTTGCCGGCTTTCGAAATAATGGTGCGCACCTCGGGCGAAAGATCGAGCTTGCCGAGGACGTCGAAGTCGCCGCGCACCACCGTCAGGCGCGAGCCGCCATACACTTCCTGGCCCAGGTTGTTGCGCGCCAGCTGCTGGGTGCCGCAATAGGTGGCCAGCAGATCGCCCACCCGCACCTGCCCCACGCTATGGGTTGCCACCTGCGCCGACAGATTCAAGTCCAGCACCAGGCCATACACGCTGATTTCTTCATCAGGCAATTCACCGAGCACGGTTTCGAACTGCAGCATGCTGTCGACCACCCACTGCCCCAGCCCGCCGATGCCGCTGGCTTTCTTGACCCGCACCGGACCCTGTTCAAGCAGGCGCATGCATGCCAGGCGCGCATCGGCGGCGCGAAAGACGGAATAGCCAGGCAGGACCACCGGTTCGAGTTCAGCCGCCAGTGGCGCCGACCAGCCGCGCGGCGCCACGGCGTCCGGCGTGACCAGGCCATGGGTGATGACCTTGGTGGCCACGAAGGCATGCGGCACCACGCCGCCAAACAGATCGTGCTCATCGCGAATGCCGAGGTCGGTGCGCATTTCATTGCGGCACAGGGTTTCGCTGGGCACGTAATACAGCGGCGCCGGGTAGCGTTCGCCATGGTTGAATTCGCCGCCGAAATCGAGCTTCTTGATCGCCGCCAGCCGGCGCCCCAGCTCCAGGCGCGTGGCACTTTCATGGCCGCGTGTCTGGGCCGCCGGCTGGTTGCGGTATACCACCACCAAGGCAGGGGCGGTTTCCCGCGGCGGCACGCTCGCCGGGCTGTCGTCCAACATGTTCGATGCCATGAAAACTCCTCCAAAGTGCAGTACGGCTTCGGGGTGGCTGCATGACAATGCGTGCGACAGCCTGGGTACTGCGTGCTGATGTTCGATACCAGCGCCATCATGCATCGGTGGCGCCATGGTGCTGCCTGCCTGGGGCAGCCGGATCCTGGCCTGGTTGTGATTGCCCGCCGGTCACGGCATGCCGATTCCCGCACGCCGATCACCGCAAGCTTTCACGGCCCGCTTTCCGTGGCCAACCGGTTACGGCCCGGCTTATACCACGCCGCTTTTGGCCACTGGATGCTGGACGATGCTAACAAGCTTCAGTATGCACGGTCTGCGCGCTAGCGCACACAGTTTTGGAAAAAAGTTGCTGGCTGGGCGATGCATGAGAGTCGTGGCAGCGCGCGTGCAAGAGACGTTGCAACAGCGTCGGTCCAGGCGCATGATCGCCTGGATGCGCCTTGCTTTTGCGGTTTTCTGCCGCGCCAACAGCTGCCCCATGCTATATTTTGTTAACCGCCGCGGCACCTGCCTGAAACAGGCTCATGCAGTCCGAAAAACGACTGCTGCTGACGGGATTGCAGCCTGGCGAGGTACCGATGGTGTCGGCTTGCAAGCTCGCTGCCGACAGGTGCAGTGACCTTCGCCGGCCGATGGACATTTGTCTTGCACGACGCCTTGCTGATCTCCACGTTAATGTTCAGTTTATTGTTGACCGAATGCCCAAACCAGACAGCACCGACGAATTCGTCAACAATCTTCCCGCCGCCCGCCCCGCCAACGTGCGTACCAGCGTGCCTGCTGCCGCGCCGGTCAATCCAGAGACTGGCGCCGAAATGGCGCTCGCCGAGGCCGAGGCCGACCTTGCCCAGCGTGACGACCAGCTCGAACAGCATGCCCGCTCCTTGGGTGTCTCGCTGCAAAAGCTCGAAGGCCGGGTGGTGGTGCGCATCGCCGGCGTGGCCGAGGCCGATGGCTTGCAGGTGCCTTATGACCTGGTGCCGACCCAGGGCGTGCTGGCCAAGCCATCGAAATGGCGCAAGCTCACGGCCGAGCAGCAGATGGCGCTGATCACCCAGCGCGTGGCGCAAAGCGTCAAGGATGAATTGAACCTGAAGGTGGCAGGCGTTGCCCGCCAGATCGACACCGCTGCGCGCAAAGCCGGTGTCGACAGCACGAGCCTGCTGCAGTCGCTGGCCGACGGCGCCAGCTCCGAACCGGTGGACCATATCTTCGACCGCCTGCGCGACCGTCTCGATCACGCCATCGAACGCGGTATGGAAGAACGTGCCGTCGAGCGCACGCGCGAGAGCATCAACCTGGCCGAATACCCGGCCTCGTTCGAGGTGGCGCATCAGCTGCCGCGCCGCTTCATCGCCCTGCTGGGGCCGACCAATTCCGGCAAGACCCACCGCGCCATGGATGCGCTGGCCAAGGCCGCAACCGGCGTGTATCTGGCGCCGCTGCGCCTGCTGGCGCTGGAAAACTTCGAACGGCTGCAAGCGGCCCGCCCGCATGGCGAAGCCCTGAAGGTCAGCCTGATCACTGGTGAAGAGCGCCGCATCGTCGAGGATGCCACCCATGTCGCCAGCACGGTGGAAATGCTCGACACCACTCGCTGCGTCGATGTCGCGGTGATCGATGAAATCCAGATGCTGGGCGACCGCGACCGTGGTGCGGCCTGGACTGCGGCAGTCTGCGGCGCGCCGGCCAGCACCGTCTACCTGGTCGGTGCGCTGGAAGCGCGGCGCGCCATCGAGGCGCTGGCCCAGCGCCTGGGGCTGCCGCTGGAAGTGCATGCCATGACGCGCATGGCGCCGCTGGAGATGGAAGCCGGCGCAGTGAAAAAACTGCGTAACCTGCGGTGCGGCGATGCGGTGATTGCCTTTTCCCGCCGCCAGGTGCTGTACTGGCGCGACATGATTACCGAAAACGGCTTTTCGGTTGCCACCATCTACGGCAACCTGTCGCCGGAAGTGCGGCGCGCCCAGGCCGCGCGCTTTCGCGAGGGCACCGTCGACATCGTGGTGGCCACCGATGCGATCGCCATGGGGCTCAATTTGCCGATCCAGCGCGTGGTGATGACCACTTCGGTCAAGTACAACGGCACCGGTGAAGAAGAAATTCCGGCCTCGCTGGTGCGCCAGATTGCCGGCCGCGCCGGGCGCTATGGCGTGCATGGCGAGGGTTTCGTGGCCGGCTTCGACGACCATACCCACCGGGTGGTGGCTGCGCTGATGAAGGAAAAGCTTGGCTCGATTCCCGCCACCGGCTTTTCGGTGGCGCCCTCGCTGGACCAATTGCACCGCATCGAGGCTGCCACTGGCGAGGAATCGCTGGCGCGGCTGCTCAAGCGCTTCATCAACCACATCGATATGCCGGACGGTTTTTTCTTCCCGCGCATCAGTGAAGAACAGCAGGAACGCGCGCTCTGGCTCGACACCCTGCCGCTGACGGTGGGGGAGAAATTCACCTTGTCATTGGTGCCAATTTCTTCGCGCATCGTCTCGCTGCACATGGCCTGGCAGGAATGGGCGCGCGCAATGGCCAAGGGCAAGGTGTTTGCATTGAACCGCGCCGTCAATCCGCGCATACAGAAAAACCTGCAGGAAGTGGAAAATTCCTGCCGCATGTATTCTGCCTATGCCTGGCTGGCCTACCGCAACCCGATGTATTTCCCCAGCGGTGAACTGGCGCAGCAGCTGGCGCGCGAAGCTTCGGAACGCATCGACGCCATGCTGATGGCGCAAAATGCCTCGATGCGCAAGCGCAAGGTCGGACCCAGGGAGTAAGCCTGGCGGCCCGTTGACTCTGGCCAATGCATCGTTGCACGCTGTGTGCTGTGCTGCATGTTGTAACCGGGGCGGCAGCGAATTCAAAAGCAAGCGCCGGAGTGATTTGGCTTGAACGACTCGATAGAATGCCTCATCGACTGGCGCTTTCTTGTCTATGCCGGCAGCCATGCACACAGTGGCCGTTGCAGTTGTAAGAAGACACCAGCCTCACTCGGGAGGCAATCATCATGAAAATCTCGGATCAACGCCGGCAACTGGCACAGGCCACGCTTGCCGACCCGCGCTGGACGGCCATCACCAGCAAATCAGGCGCTGCCGATGGCAGCTTCGTTTTTGGCGTGCGCAGCACCGGCATCTATTGCCGGCCCTCGTGCGGCGCGCGCCTGCCGCTGCCGGAAAACGTCAGTTTCCACGCCGATGGCGCCGCAGCCCGGGCCGCCGGACTGCGGCCATGCAAACGCTGCAAGCCCGATCAGGAACCGTCGGCACAGCCGCATCTGGACAAGATCACCGCTGCCTGCCGCGCCATCGATGCCAGCGCAGAAAAGCTGGAATTGGCGCAGCTTGCCAGCCAGGCCGGCATGAGCAGCTCGCATTTCCATCGCCTGTTCAAGTCGGTGGTTGGTTTGACACCGGCGCAATATGCGCTGGCACGAAGGGAAGACAAGGTGCGCGCGCTGTTGGCGCATCAGGCAACGGATACCGCTGATGCTGGCGGCTTCAATGCCTTGGATGTTTTCGATGCCTCCGATGCCTCGGGTTCCCTGGATTCCTTGGATTCCTCGGATTCCTCGGATTTTATGGATTCCTTAAATGCTTCGTATGATTTGGATGCTTTGGATGCTTTGGATCCGATTCAGCATCGTAGCCAGGTAAGTCATCTCGGCCAAAACAACCAGGATAGTCATGGCAGTCAAAGCAGCCAGACCAGTAGGAACAGTCCAGTCAGTGAAGGTGCTCAAGGCAGGCAAGCCGGACGTGGCAGTGTGACGGCCGCGCTCTACGAAGCCGGCTACAACGCCAACAGCCGTTTCTACGAAAATGCCGATCACATCCTCGGCATGACGCCCACGCATTACCGCGCCGGCGGCGAGGCGATGACGATCCGGTTTGCCATTGGCCAGTGTGCGTTGGGGGCCATTCTGGTCGCGCAAAGCCAGCGCGGGGTCTGCGCAGTTCTGCTGGGCGATGATGCGCAGGAACTGGCGCGCGAACTGCAGACCCGCTTTCGCCATGCCACGCTGATCGGTGGCGACGCGCAATTCGAGCAAGTGGTGGCGACCGTGGTCGGATTGATCGAGCAGCCCGGCATTGGCCTGGATTTGCCGCTCGATATCCGGGGCACGGCATTCCAGCAGCGGGTCTGGCAAGCGCTGCGCAAGCTTGCTCCCGGTGAAACGGTCAGCTATGCCGAACTGGCGCGCCGCATCGATGCGCCCGGTGCAGCGCGTGCGGTGGCGCAGGCGTGCGCTGCCAATCCCCTCGCAGTGCTGATTCCCTGCCATCGCGTGGTCAAAAGCGACGGCGCGTTGTCAGGCTACCGCTGGGGCGTCGAGCGCAAGCAGGCACTGCTCAGCGCAGAAGCGCAGGCGCTGCAGGCGTCGACCTTGGACAAGCGGAGCACCGGCTGACCAGCGACATCCAGCGGCGCAGGGTGCCCAGGGCGGCGCTGGCGGCCGGGCTCGCAACAGGCGCCAATGTCAGGATTGCATCGCCATCGACGGCTTCGATGACGATCTGCGCATGGCGATCGAGCGGCAGCGTCTGGCCGGCTGCATGCCAGTGATCTTCCATCTGCCCCACCACGGTAACCCACAGCCGCCCGCGCACCACCTGCAGGTTGCCGGCTTGCCCAAGCACGACTTGACGCACCATGCCGGGACCCAGCGTCAAGCCATCTCTTGCGAATAATTTTTTCATGATGTACTCCGTCTATCCAGGCTGGTGAGCGCCAAAAGTATTTCCGTACTGGTATTCTAGGTAAACACCAGCCGGTTTCAAAACGATGGTTTTTCCCTGTCTTGATAATTTTCTTCACAAGAGCGTCATCATGCTGAAACATCTGCCACCGCTCTCGACGCTGCGCGCCTTTGAAGCCGCAGCGCGCCTGGACAGCTTTTCACTGGCCGCCAATGAGGTGCATCTGACGCCA
>JBPBPY010000328.1:0-6648 GCA_050954505.1 Janthinobacterium lividum | reverse complement strand
GGCCTGTTTTCCCTGGGCTTTGCGCTGGCCGCTCCGGTGGCCTTTTGCCTGCTGCTGCTCGATCTGGCGCTTGGCATCGTAGCGCGCAACCTGCCGCAAATGAATCTGTTTGCCGTCGGCATCCCGCTGAAAATCCTCATCGGCCTGCTGGCGCTGGCAGCCTGGTTTGCCGGCGTCGGCACGGTCATGGAGCGGGTGTATGGCACCATTTACCAGGGCTGGAATCAGCTCTTTGCATTGGCGCCAGTCACGCCGGCCGATCCAGGCCACATGCTCGCGCCCCTGCGAGAGGGGCCATGATGGCGGAACAGGATCTTGACCGCAATGCGGCCGCCACGCCCTATAAATTGCAGAAAGCCAGGGAAAAGGGCCGGGTGGCAAAAAGCCAGGATGCGGTTGCAGCCATCGTGTTTGCGTGTGCAGCGACTTATCTGGCTGCGCGCGGATGGGATGATGCCAGCGCGTTTTTGAAGCTGCTGCAGCGCTTGCTGCAGCAGGCGCTGCAATCGGGGCAGCATGGCGGCCCGGGTGGGCTGTTTGCCTGGCCCTTGATTGCGGGCTCGATCAAGGCGGTGCTGGGGTTGCTGGCGCCATTGCTGCTGTCGCTGGCGCTGGCTGCCATCGCCGGTTCCCTGTGCCAGACCGGACCGCTGCTGGCGTTTGTCTTGCTGAAGCCGGACCTCGATCGCATCAACCCGGTCAACGGCTTGCGCAAGCTGTTTTCACTGCGCACCCTGTTCGAGAGTGCGCGCACCTGCCTGAAACTGGTGCTGCTGGCGCTGGTGTGCTGGCATGCCTTGATGGCGCTGCTGCCGCAGTTTCATCGCCTGGCTTTCCTGGCACCCTTGGCGCTGGCCCGCACACTGGTCGACGACATGGCCGCATTGGCGCTCAAGTGTGCGCTGGCCATGGGCTTGATCGCCTTGCTCGATGTGGCCTGGAACCGGCGCGTGTTTGCCCGCAGCATGCGCATGAGCCAGCGCGACCTGCGTGACGAAACCCGCCATCGCGAGGGCGACCCGCGCGTGCGTGCGCGCTTGCGCGAGTTGCGCAACGACATGCGCAGGCGCAGCAAGGCGGTACAGAAAACCCGCAACGCCACTGTGGTGCTGGTCAATCCGGTGCATCTGGCAGTGGCGCTGCGTTATGTGCATGGAGAGATGCCGGCGCCTGTAATGCTGGCAAAGGGTGCCGGCCAGCTGGCCCGGCGCATGCGCGACATCGCTGCACGGCATGCAATTCCAGTCGTGCAGAATGCGCCACTGGCACGCCAGCTGTTTCGCGCAATGGAGGAAAACCAGCCGCTGCCGCAGGACTGTTACGCCGAGGTCGCACGCATCCTGGTCTGGCTGCTGGCGCAGCGCGCTGCGGATGTGGGCAAACCGGGAAGCAGCCAGTTCGACCTCGACGGGCACCGGCACCAGCATCAGCACCAGCATTGGCATGACCGTTCCAGTTACCAATTTGCGCCAGTCGCTGGCAATGCCGATGCCAGCCATCTCGATGCCGGCCAGCCAGCAGCAGGCCAGCCATGACCGCCATGAATGCCGCCCAGCGTCTGTTCCATCGCCACGGCGACATCGCCATGGTCTTGCTCGTGCTGGGCATTCTGATGGTGCTGTTCGTGCCGATTCCCGGTGCCCTGCTCGACTTCCTGATCCTGGCCAACTTCGGCTTTGCCTTCCTGATCCTGCTGCTGACGTTCTACATGGCGCGCCCGGTGGAGTTTTCCACTTTTCCCTCGCTGCTGCTGGTGGCCACCCTGTTTCGCCTGGCATTGAATGTCGCGGCCACGCGCTTGATTCTCTCGCAGGCCAGCGCCGGCCAGGTCATTGCCGCGATCGGCAGCTATGTCGTGGGCGGCAATTATGTCATCGGCCTGATCGTGTTCCTGATCCTGATCGTGGTGCAATACGTGGTGGTCACCAACGGCGCCCAGCGGGTCTCGGAAGTGGCGGCAAGATTCACGCTCGACAGCATGCCGGGCCAGCAAATGAGCATCGATGCCGACCTCAACATGGGCTTCATCGACCAGGCCCAGGCCCAGCAGCGGCGCCGCAATATCGAAAAGGAAGCCGGCTTCTACGGCGCCATGGATGGGGCCAGCAAATTCGTCAAGGGCGATGCCATTGCCGGCATCATCATCCTGCTGATCAATATCCTCGGCGGCATCGTCATCGGCGTCATGCAGCATCACATGCCGTGGGCGCAGGCCCTGCAAACCTATACCTTGCTGACCATCGGCGACGGCATCGTCACCCAGGTGCCGGCGCTGGTGATTGCCGTTGGCACCGGCATCATCGTCACCCGCTCGGCCTCGGACGCCAACCTCAGCCATGAAGTCCTGCGCCAGATCACCTCGTTTCCAAAAACGCTGCTGCTGGTGGGCGCCGCGCTGGGCGCATTGCTGCTCATGCCGGGCATGCCCTGGCTGCCGGCCACGGTGTTGATGCTGGCAGCAGCAATGGCCGGCTGGCTGGTATGGCGCCGTTCGATGTCCAGGCCGGGACATGGCAAATCCTCTGCAAGTGGAAGCGGCCAGGACGGGCCGGAATCCGGCGCCGCCACTGCCTGGCCTGCCGGGCAAAACGGGCCGGACGGACAATCTGCAGTGCTGCCGCCAGCCGTGCTGCCGATCGAAATTCATGTGGGTGCCAACTGGGTGCCGTTGGTGGCCGAGGACATGGGGCCGGTGATGGCGCGGGTGGCGCAATTCCGCCAGGCCTATGCACAGGATTGCGGATTCGTGCTGCCGCCCGTGCGGGTCCAGGATGCGGCGCGGCTGTCGGCCAACAAATATGAAATCCATCTCGATGGCAGCCTGGCTGCAAGAGGTGAGGTGCGCACCGACCGCTGGCTGGCCATTCATCCGGCGGGCGACCAGCGCAGCATTGCCGGCGAACCCACCCGTGACCCGACCTATGGGCTGCCGGCGTTGTGGATCGAAGAACACCAGCGCGAGGCCGCGGTGGCTGCGCGGTACACCGTGGTCGACGCCAGCAGCGTGTTCATGACCCACTTGTGCGAAGTGCTGCGGCGCGAGTCGGCCATCCTGCTCACGCGCGCCGAAACCGAACGCATGCTCATGCGCCTGCGCCAGTCGCAGCCGGGGCTGGTGGAAGAGCTGGTGCCCACCATCCTGAGCGTTGGCGATATCCAGAAGGTGCTGCAAAGCCTGCTGCGCGAAAAAGTCTCGATCCGTCATCTCGAAGCCATCCTGGAAACCCTGATCGATGCCGGCCGCCATTCCAGGGATATGGCCAGCCTGGTCGAAGCGGTGCGGCGCAGGCTCGGCCAGGCAATTTGCCAAAGCCTGCTTGGTGACTCGGCCACCGCGCTGCAGGTGATCACGCTCGACCCGGCCATCGAGAGCCGCTTGCTGCACGATCTGGCAGCAGCGCAAGACCTTGCCGGTCATGCGTCTTCGAATGCGGCGATGGCAGCGGCATCCAATAGCGCGCAGGAACGCTTCGGTCAGCAAGGCATGCCGCCGGAAGCAGGGCTGGCCGAGCAATGCATGCTGAACCTGGCGCAGATGGCGGAACGGATGATGAAGCACAACCTGTTGCCGGTGCTGTTGTGCGCACCCGAACTACGCCGCCATCTGCGCGCCTTGTCCGAACGTTTGATGCCGCACTTGCGCGTGCTGTCGATGGCCGAGGTGCCCAACAGTGTCGAACTCAAATCCTTCGGGGTGGTCAGCGTATGAGGAGCCACAAATGAATGAAAGCAGCTTGCTGGCGCTGCGCGCCTTGCAGCAGGACCAGGCCACGCTGGCGCGCGTCGGCTTCAATCTGGCCAATGCGGCCACGCCCGGATTCAAGCGCCAGGGCGGTGCCAATGCCACCTTTGCCACCTTTGCCACCTTTGCCACCAATCTCGCCTTCGCGCCAGCGTTTGCCGCGCTCATCGACGGCGGTGCCGGGCCGGGCCGGATTCCAACGAGCGCTGCAGGAAGGGCCGGCATGCCAGGCGCTTCAACCGGCGCATTCCTCGCCGAGGGGATGACACATCAAACTGTGCAGACCAGCCAGGCCAGCGAGGCCAGCCAGGCAAACCGGTCGATCCGTTCAAGCCATATCGGCCAGCAGCTTGAACTGCAAACGCTTTCCATGCCCGGCACCTACACCGATTTTCGTCCCGGCAGCCTGACTTTCAGCGGGCGCACGCTCGACCTGGCATTGACCGGTGCCGGCTTTTTTGAAATCCAGTCTGCAGGCACGTCGCTCTATACCCGGCAGGGCAATTTCTCGCTTGATGCGCGGAGCCGCCTGGTCACGGCCCAAGGTGATGCAGTGATGGGCAAGAGTGGCGAAATCATGCTTGAAAATGACGCGGTAACCATCGATGCGAACGGCAATATCTTTGACGCCACCGAGCGTGGCAATGCTGCTGCCCTGGCACTGTCCGCCGGCCCGAATACCGGCGCTGGTGCTGCGGCGTCGACTGCACGGCCACTGGCGCAATTGAAGATCGTGCAGTTCGAACAGCCGCAGGCATTACACCGCGCCGGTGCCGGTTTGCTTGCCAGCGCCGACGCAGCGCTTGTTGTGGACGACGGCAAGATCGACCTGCGCCAGGGTCATCTGGAAAATTCCAATGTCGATTCGCTGCAGGAAATGCTTTCCATGATGACGGCCATGCGCCATGCCGAATCGATGGTGCGCATCAGCCAGGCCATGGACGACATGCTTGGCAATGCAATTCGAAAACTGGGAAAGACTTCATGAGCAATGCCTTCCACATTGGCGCCACCGGCATGCTGGCACAGCAGCGCAATGTCGAGACGATCGCCAACAACCTGGTCAACGCCAGCACGCCGGGCTACAAAAAAGCCCGTGTCAGTTTCACCGACATGGTGGCCGGCTTGGCGGCGCCGTCAGGCAGCCAGCCGGGGCCTGATCAGGCTGCCGGGTGGGACATGCGCCTGGCAGCAACGCCAGCGGGCATAAGCGTGGGCATGGGGGTGGGGGTGAGCGTTACGGCGGTCGACAAGCAGTTCGACATGGGCGACTTGCGCAAGACCGAGTCGAGCATGGACCTGGCCATCAATGGCGCCGGCTTTCTGGAAGTCAGCCTGCCAGATGGTGCGAGCGGCTTTGTACGCGGCGGCACGCTGAAGATCAACCAGGATGGCTTGCTGGCCACCGAAGCAGGCTTGCCACTCAAACCCGGGCTGCTCATTCCGGCCGACGCCAGGAATGTGCAGATCGATGCCCAGGGCCAGGTCAGTGTCGTTCTTGCCGACCAGGCGGCCCCTGCAGCCATTGGCCAGCTTGCATTCGTGCGCTTCCTCAATCCGCAAGGATTGCTGCCGCAGGGCGGCAACCTGTACCGCAGCAGCGAACTGTCGGGTGAAGCAATCCTCGGCAAACCGGGACAGGATGGATTGGGTTTGCTGGCGCAAGGGTATATCGAAGGTTCGAATGTCAGGATGACCGATGAAATGATCGGCCTGGTCATTGCCCAGCGGGCCTACGGCGCCAGTGCCCGCCTGGTGCAGGCCGATGATGAGCTCATGGCCATGGTCAACAACCTGCGCAAATGAACACCATGTCGCCAAATTCGATGCGGCTTTTTCACCAGAATCTGCCCTGCCCGCGCATGCTGCTGATGCTGGTCCTGCTGTGCTGGTTAGCAGCCGGCCATGGCATTGGCCACTGCCAGGGGGCGCGTGCGACCGGGGCAATGCAGAGTGTGTCGATCACGCTGCCGGCAAGAATCCACTTGCAGAGGGAACATGGCCATGGCAGATGTTTGCGTCTGCGCAGGCGCAGCGCCCGCCGGCAGCCTTGACACTGGGCGAAGTCGCCGGACTGGCGAGCAGCGACCTCGGCGTCTTGAGACGCATGATGGCCCTTGCGCTGCCTTGGGTTCCGGCAACCGGCCACACATTGCGGCTGGACCGCGCAACCCTGCAGCGGCACATCCACGCTCAACCGGGCCAACAGGATCTGCACATGGACTGGCATGGGGCAACTGCGATGGACATCGTTGGCGCAGCGGGCAATGTTCCGAGCCCTGAATACCGGCCAATCAGCACCGGCATGCAGCCCGGCGCGAGCGCACCGCCCGGGGTGCAGGAAGTCAGCGGTGAAACCATGGTGGCGCTGGCGCGCGCGGCAGTAGGTGATTGGCTGCAGGCGCAGCAACAATCTGCCGGCATCGAAGTGCTGGACACGCCGGTCAATGTAGGAGTGCCGGCGGGCCGGTTGTCCTTGTCGGTACGCGGCCTGCCATCGAACCCGCCCAGGGAGCGGATGACAGTGTTTATCGACTTGCGTAGCGGACACCATTTCGTTCGCAGCGTTCCAGTACGCATGTTGCTGAACCTGGGCAACGGCGTGGCGGAAAAATGGCGTCATGAAATGCAGCGCGCCGCTGCGTCGATGCCAGGCGACCCGGCAAGATCGGCAACGGCTGTCGCAGAGCCAATGGTATCGGTGTCAAAAACGCCTTCGCGCATCCAAATCCTCAATGCCGACCAGGCGGCTTCCATGTTTGCGCCCGCGTCCGATGTTGCTGCAATCGGCTGCCGCTCACCCATTTGCGATCCAATGCCTGGTGCCGAGCAACTCCGGACGCCGCCACTCCCTGCAAGCGATTCCTCTTCACACCAAAGTCTTGCACCGCATGGAAAAACGAGGC
>JBPBPY010000261.1:0-6652 GCA_050954505.1 Janthinobacterium lividum | reverse complement strand
ACTGGTGGTCAATGCCGGCGCTGCGGCGGCGGCGCTGGAACATCCTGATGCGCTCGACGCTCATTTGCGTATTTGCCGCAATTCGCTGCATGCCAGGGGACTGGATGCGCCCGCAGGGATAAGCACAGTGCCGGCGGCAGTCCTGCATATCGCCCAGCGGCAGGCGCAGGGCTGGGGTTATCTGAGAGCGTGAACCGCAATGCTTGTAACGGTCTTTGGCATGAGCGCCTGGACCTTTTTGCTGCCCAGGCGCCGTGCGGATGTGCAAGTGCGCAGGGGTGCCGGCGGCGTCGCAGCACGGCGCGCCTGCAACGCATCAGTTCAGCACGGCAGCGCCGGCATGGGCAGCAGTGCCAGGTTTGCCGCGCGCCTTCGAGCGGTACAGCACCAGCGTTGCACATAGTCCGCAAATTGCCGCGAACGTCAGCCACATGCCGGGCGCAGCCTTGTTGTGGGTGGCGGCAATGAGCGAAGTGGCGATCGCCGGCGTGAAGCCGCCAAAGATGGCAGTGGCCAGGCTGTAGGCCAGTGAAAACCCCACCGTGCGCACTTCCACCGGCATGACCTCCGTCAGCGCCACCACCATGGCACCGTTGTAGCCCGAATACAGGAAGGACAGCCACAGCAGCACCACCAGCATGTGGGAAAAGCTTGGCGCTGCCACCAGCCAGGCCATGACCGGGTAGGAAGTCAGCATGGCCATGAGGCTGAAAAACACCAGGATCGGCTTGCGGCCGATCTTGTCGGACAAGGCACCCATCAAGGGCAGCCAGATGAAGTTCGAAATACCCACGCACAGCGTGACCATCAGCGCGTCGGTGGTGCTCAAATGCAGGACGGTCTTGCCAAAGGTCGGGGTGTAGACGGTGATGAGATAGAACGACACCGTGGTCATCGACACCAGCATCATGCCGGTGACAACCAGCAGCCAGTTGTTCACCATCGAGCGGAAGATGGTGCGGATGTCGGGACGGTTGGTGCGCGCCTTGAATTCCTCGGTTTCCTGCAGCGAGCGGCGCAGCACGAACAGCACCGGCACGATCATGCAGCCGATCAGGAAGGGAATGCGCCAGGCCCAGCCCTCGATCTGTGCCGGCGCCATGGCGACATTCAAGCCATAGCCAAGTGCGGCTGCAACGATGATGGCAACCTGCTGGCTGGCCGACTGCCAGCTGACATAGAAACCCTTGTGTCCCGGCGTGGCCATTTCTGCCAGGTAGACCGAGACACCGCCGAGTTCCACGCCGGCGGAAAAGCCCTGCAGAAGTCGGCCGATCAAGACCAGTGCCGGTGCGGCGTAGCCAATGGTGGCAAACGAGGGCACGCAGGCGATCAGGATGGTGCCGGTGGCCATGAGCATCAGCGTGGCGATCAAGCCCTTGCGGCGGCCGACGCGGTCGATGTAGGCGCCCAAAATGATGGCGCCCAGCGGACGCATCAGGAAGCCGGCGCCGAAGGTCATGAACGTCAGCATCAGCGAAGCAAAGTCATCGCCGGCTGGGAAGAAGGTCTTGGCGATGTAGGTGGCGTAGAAACCGAACAGGAAGAAATCGAACATTTCCATGAAATTGCCGCTGGTGACGCGAATCACGGTGGCGGCTTTCGATGGTGGTGCAACGGGATGTGCTGCGGAACTGGGAGCCGTGGACTGCGGAGTGAAATTCATGAATGAAACCTGGGAATGAAAAGGAGGGAATAGGAAAACACACCGTGTTGATGGCGCCCGGCAGGCTGGCCGCTGCAGGCGCTGCAGGTGCCGCAGCGCCTGCAGCGGTGTTCGAAAGGGCGTGTTTTTCCTTGCATGGATAACAACGATAACACCGATGCCGGATCGCTGCCGACGGCACCTTTGTGCGCACCCTTTTGAAACCACTGCTGCCTGCGGATTTGTCTTTCTGCCGGCTGCTGCAATTGCCGCAGCAATCTGCCGATCCGGTTGCCGATGTACCTTCCGATGCGGGTGCTGCGTCAACTGCTCCTGCATTTTCCTGGTCGTGCACGCGAGCACGCTCCTGGATTCGCATACGCATTCAACTCGTCCGGCACGCTTAGCTTTTGGCTCTGGAATGCATCGGAAAATGCAATTTCATGACAAATATCCATGGTGATATGATTTACAACTCATCAAAACCCCATCCGGGCAAACCATGCCGGATGCGTTGTCACAGGAGACCGAACAATGTCAGATATCCTATCCGAAGCGCCGAAGTGTCCGTTCAATCACGCCGCCGGCGGCGGCACCACCAATCGTGACTGGTGGCCCAAACAATTGCGCCTGGACCTGCTGGCCCAGCATTCCTCGAAGTCCAATCCGATGGATGGCGACTTCAATTATGCCGAAGCATTCAAGAGCCTCGACCTTGCTGCCGTCAAGCGCGACCTGGCTGCCGTGATGACCGATTCCAAGGACTGGTGGCCGGCTGACTTCGGCCACTACGGCCCGCTGTTCATTCGCATGGCCTGGCATAGCGCCGGCACCTACCGCATCGGCGATGGACGTGGCGGCGCCGGCCGGGGCCAGCAGCGTTTTGCCCCGCTCAACAGCTGGCCCGACAACGTCAGCCTGGACAAGGCCAGGAGACTGATCTGGCCAGTCAAGCAGAAATATGGCCGCAAGATTTCCTGGGCCGACCTGATCATCCTGACCGGGAACGTGGCGCTGGAAACCATGGGCTTCAAGACCTTCGGTTTCGCCGGTGGCCGTGAAGATGTGTGGGAACCGGACCAGGACGTCCACTGGGGCAACGAGACGACCTGGCTGGGCGGCGACGTGCGTTATGCCAAGGGCGAACCCGGCACCACGGCCGGCGAGATCACCGCCGACGCCGACATGCATGGCAAGGAACACGACCGCACGCTGGGTGGTGAACGCAACCTGGAAAATCCGCTTGCCGCGGTGCAGATGGGTCTTATCTATGTGAATCCGGAAGGACCGGAAGGCAATCCCGATCCCCTCGGTTCGGCGCGCGACATCCGCGAGACCTTTGCCCGCATGGCAATGAACGATGAAGAGACCGTGGCTCTGATCGCCGGCGGCCACACCTTCGGCAAGACCCACGGCGCCGGCCCTGCCGACAATGTCGGCCGCGAACCGGAAGGTGCCGATCTCGAACACCAGGGCTTTGGCTGGCAAAACAATTTCGGCACTAGTGTAGGCAAGGATGCCATCACCAGCGGCCTCGAAGTGACCTGGTCGCAAACGCCTACGCAATGGAGCAACAACTATTTCGACAACCTGTTCGGTTTCGAGTGGGAACTGACCAAAAGCCCGGCTGGCGCCCATCAATGGACGCCGAAAAACGGCTCAGGGGATAATCTCGTGCCCGATGCCCATGACGACAGCAAACGCCATCCGCCCACCATGCTGACCTCCGACCTGGCGCTGCGGCTGGACCCGGAATATGAAAAGATTTCGCGGCGCTTTCACGCCAACCCGGCAGAATTTGCCGATGCCTTTTCCCGCGCCTGGTTCAAGCTGACCCATCGCGACATGGGTCCGCGTGCCCGCTATCTGGGACCGGAAGTGCCGGCCGAGGAATTGATCTGGCAAGATCCGGTTCCCAAGGTCGATCATGCGCTGGTCGGTGCTGCCGATATCGCCGCGTTGAAGTCGAAGATCCTGGCCTCGGGCCTGCCGATCTCGCAACTGGTTTCCACCGCCTGGGCATCGGCGTCGACCTATCGCGGTTCGGACAAGCGCGGTGGCGCCAACGGTGCGCGCATTCGCCTGGCGCCGCAAAAGGATTGGGCAGTCAACCAGCCGGAAAAACTGGCTGGTGTGCTCAAGACGCTCGAAGGCATCCAGTCCGATTTCAATGGCGCCCAGGCCGACGGCAAGAAGGTGTCGCTGGCCGACCTGATCGTGCTGGCAGGTTGCGCCGCGGTGGAGCAGGCCGCCAGAAATGCCGGCACGCCGGTGACGGTGCCGTTCGCTCCGGGCCGCACCGACGCCAGCCAGGATCAGACCGATGTGGTTTCCTTCGAGGCACTCGAGCCGGTCGCTGACGGTTTCCGTAACTACCTCAAGTCGCAGTACAGCGTACCTGCCGAAGCGCTGCTGATCGACCGCGCCCAGCTGCTGACCTTGACGGCGCCGGAAATGACGGTGCTGATTGGCGGGCTGCGCATGCTCAACACCAATGTCGGCCAGACCAGCCAGGGCGTGTTGACCGACCGGCCAGGTTCCTTGAGCAACGACTTTTTCGTCAACTTGCTCGACATGAATACCCAATGGTCTTCGGTGTCGCCCACCAAGGACCGCTTCGAGGGACGTGACCGGAACACTGGCGCGGTGAAGTGGAGCGGTTCACGCATCGATCTGCTGTTTGGCTCGCAAGCGCAGTTGCGCGCCATTGCCGAAGTGTATGCCAGCACCGATGCGCAGGAAAAGTTTGTGCATGACTTTGTCGCTGCATGGGACAAGGTGATGAACCTGGGGCGCTTCGATCTGGTTTGAGTTTGATGCTTTTTTGCGTTGTACCCTGACGGCGAATCTTCCCGATTCGCCGTTTTTCATGGCAAGGAATAATCAATGAGCAGCACATCCTTCAACGCGCGCGTGGTGGTCGCCATCACCGGCGCCAGCGGCGCGGCCTACGGCATTGCCATCCTGCGCTTGCTGCGCGAACGCGAAGTGCAGACGCACCTGGTGGTCTCGAAATCGGGCTGGCTGACGATCCGCCAGGAACTGGGTCTCGACGTCAAGGCCGTCACCGCCATGGCGCACGAACATCATGACATCAACAATGTCGGTGCCACGCTCGCCAGCGGGTCGTTTCGCCATGCCGGCATGCTGGTGGCGCCGTGCTCGATGCGCACGCTGGCGGCCATTGCGCTGGGATTGAACGACAACCTGATTGCCCGCGCCGCCGACGTGACGCTCAAGGAGCGCCGCAAACTAGTGCTGCTCACGCGCGAGACGCCGCTGACGCTGGCGCATTTGCGCAACATGACCTATGCAACGGAGATGGGGGCAATCGTGATGCCGCCGGTGCCGGCGTTCTACGCCCGGCCACAAAGCATCGACGAGATGGTGGACTATACCGCGCACCGGGCGCTGGACCAGCTGGGGCTGATGGGTGAGGACGATTATGCGCGCTGGCGCGGCATGGGTGAGCAAAAGTCGTGAGGATCAGCCAGTGCGGTGGCGCAATGGAGTCGGGGCAGAATCGCGGCAGGTCACTGCTGCAGGGCGTTACCGATGTTTGACCGGGTGATTGGTTCCGGCTGTTGCCGGCGACTCTTGAGTGCCTGTGTCGAGGTCATTCATCCGTGGCCTGGACCGCCTTCCAGAAAGCAGGCGTGAACGCTTCGCGCAGCTTGGCATGCTGGTAGGCGTTTCTTGCCAGCAGCCGATCGCCCAACTGCTCCTTGACTGCCTTGGTCTCGTCGCTTTCGGGATAGGCCCCACCTTCGAAAAACAATACCTTTGCGCGGCTGCCCTGGAACAGGTCATGGTCGTACGAAAATCCGGCTCCATTGATGCCGAGATTGCTTTCAAGCATGACAACATCATTTTCCATCAGCAACTTGCGTAACACCGCCCGGTCCGGGGCGCCGTTTTTCTGCGTCATCAGGGCATTCTGAAAGGTCACGGATGCGGCCGGCTGGTTCTTTTTTGCCGACTTCTCGATGGCTTTGCTGGTCAGCTTGCTCTTGAGGTCATCGTGATGGGTGACATAGGCCATCTTCAATTCGGCACCGCTGACGTGCTGGAATATCGTCTCGGACTTTCCAATCTTCATGAGCGGTTTGTCAGCTGCCGGCGCGATTGTTTCTGCCGCAGCAGTCTTGACGTGCTGATTCGCTGGTTCCAATACCAACGCAGCCATGTCGGCGTGCAGGGAAGCGCTGTTGATCTCTTGCACAGGCAGGGAAAGCATGTCGGCAATTTTTTCGTCTTCATGCCGCAATTGGCTCCTGGCGATCAGGTCGCGGCCGCGATTTTCAGGCTGGAAGGTTCCCGGCATCGGCTGCCTGGGCTTGTCCGCGCGCGCGGGTGACGGCGCGCGCTCACGTGCGGCTGCGTCCGGCAAGGGCGCCAGGACGGGAGAGGCAGAAGGAAACGTGATCGCCATGGTAAGAGTGTTCAACTGAATGAAGAGCGGGTGGTGACCATTTGTCGCGGGCCAAGCGGTTTGGTTCCATTTATTTGTTCAATCACCGGCTGACCGCAGGCGCCACTGCACCGGCGTGAGCGAAACATCGGCCCTCGACGCAGTCTTCAATGGCTTGTAGCTGGCAACGGCTTGGGAGTATTGTCCAAGGCATCCTCACCGGTATCGGGATCGGCACCGGCATCGAGCAACAACTGCACTGCGCTGCGCCTGCCGTGACGGGCTGCATGCGCAACGGCGCTCAAGCCTGCATTGCTGCGCAGATTGACATTGGCGCCGGCTTTGAGCAGCAGTTCGAGCATCTCGAGCTCGCCATTCTGTGCGGCGTACATCAATGCGCTCATGTCGGCGTCGCTCAATAAATCGATTTTCTCGCGCACGGTCTTTTCGCCCATGCTCTGGAACAGGATTTTTATCGTCGCCAGGTGCCCCTGGGCGGCTGCCACCATGATGGCATTGCATTCGCCGACATCGGCCCAGTGGCAATCGGCGCCGGCGGCGATGAGCATCTCCAGTACAGCGTTGCTGGCGTTTTG
>JBPBPY010000486.1:0-6725 GCA_050954505.1 Janthinobacterium lividum | reverse complement strand
TGCCTTTTTCATTTTCCGAAAGCGTTTTTCAGTCCGGTTTTTTTGAATGGTTTCATGGCGGACTGACGATTGCAAATCCCGGCATGCCAGGAGATCCCGTCATTGCCAACCACGAAATATTTCACTTCCATCGAAGGCGTCCAGGTACCTGCGCGGCCAATCCGGTTGCACAACGCGCAGCGGGAAAAACCTCAGCGTTCCACCACGTTGGTGCGCGATGGCACCGCCAGCTGGCGCTCGTAAATTGCCTTGATGGTATTGAAACGTGCCAGCGATGCCGGCGCCAATTGGCGCGCACTGATGGCACTTGTACTGTCGAGCGTGGCGGGGTCGAAGGGCACTTCGGCGCGGCGCATTTCATAATGCAGGTGTGGCCCGGTGGCCAGGCCGGTCATGCCGACCCGGGCCAGCAGATCTCCCTGCGCCACCAGGCTGCCGCGCCGCAAGCCCGGTGCAAATGCCGACAGATGACCATAACGGCTCGACAGGCCATTGGCATGATCGACGATCACCAGGTTGCCATAGCCGCCCTGCACGCCGGCAAAACGCACCACGCCATCAGCGGTCACCCGCACCGGTGTGCCGATCGGCGCCGCAAAGTCGGTGCCGGTATGCGAACGCCAGAGTTTGAGGATGGGATGAAAGCGGCGCACCGCATAGCCGGAGGTAATGCGCGTGAACTGGATGGGTGACTGCAAAAAGTGGCGGCCCAGCGAACGGCCGCCGGCATCGTAATAATCATCCAGCGAAAATGTCACCGGAGTGGCTGCGTTCATTGCTGTCGTTACTGTGGCCGCTGTGGCTAATGTGGGTGATGTGGCTGCTGTCGCTGTGGTTGCTGCTGTTGCTGCTGTTGCTGTTGCTGCTGTCGTTGCTGTCGTTGCTGCCGCTGCTGTCGTTGCTGACCTTGCAATTGGTGAAGTTGATGCATCCGGTAGACCCGGCGCACCCAGTGCACTCGCTGGATTATCCACGGTTGTTGAAAGCGGCCTTTTCACTCCGCCATGCCTGGCCGCCAAGCTGGCAGCCTTGCCCGTTTTCACTGGCGGCTTCCCGGACATTGACTTGCGCGTTCCCGCATCGTCGAACAGATAGGCCACCTCGGTGGAAGCCGGCATCACCAGCCGCACTGCCAGTATCTTGCCGGGACGGGCAATCATGCCCTGCTCGAATTCCATCTGATACAGCACGGTGCAATCAAAGCCGGCTTCGAGGTCGCGGTGGAAGTCAAGGCGGCCGGAAAAAATCTGCACAATGTGGTCGACCATGGCTTCCGGCACGCCGATGGCTTCAGCCGTCAGATACAGCTGGCTGCCGACCGCGCTGGTTTCTCTGGAAGCTGCACTGCGCAGCGCTGCGGTGGAAGAGTCAGGCGATGCGGCGCTGACCGTGAGCCCGAAACGCATGACTTCCCGCACCGGCTGGTCTGCCGGCTCGAGTGCAAACACGGCCCCGAAGCGGGACAGCCCCGCGCTGGCAAACGCTGCCAGCGCCAGCGTTGCACGCCGGCGGCCCGGCATGCATGGTTGTGCACGGCCCTGCCCGGCCACCGATTGATTCTTGCTGCGTTGCATCTGATGAATGATCTGTGTTTTGCCAGGATGATATTGCGATGGCAACTGTTTGTGGTGTCGACCGCGCTGACAGCACGAAGCCTGACAACTCTGATGATGCCTAGCCGAATTGATGCGCTTATTCAACCTTGCTTATTCAACCTTGGTATCGAGGAATGGGCAAACTTCGCATTTTTTCGGCAATATCTTGTTGATCTAAAACTAATTTGTAAGATATTGAACGTGAGAATTGTTATGATCTCGCGTGACGTGCATTATAGGCGCGATGACGATTCTGAAGGAGTACAGATGCAGGCAACCGAGCAACTTTCAGGCGTAGTACCGGAGCAATGGGCCATTCCCAAGGAAGCATTCCTGCCCGATGATCCGCTGGTCAATTGCCTGGTGGTGCTGACACGCTTGCGTAACCAGCCGCATTCTGCCCAGGCGCTCACCGCCGGCTTGCCGCTGGTGGAGTCGCGCCTGACGCCGGAATTGTTTGCCCGCGCTGCAGCGCGCGCCAACCTGTCCTCACGCATCATCAAACGCAAGCTGCAGGCCATCTCGCAACTGACCTTGCCTGCCGTGCTGCTGCTTGAAGGCAGCCAGGCCTGCGTGCTGACGAAAAAAAATGCCAACGGCACGCTGCGCGTGATCCAACCCGAATCCGGCGACGGCGAGTTCGACATCAGCATCGAGAACCTGGCCAGCCATTACACCGGCTACGCCATCTTCGTGCGCCCGGTCTTCAAGTTCGACAGCCGCGCCGATGCACCGACCGAAGCAGAAACCGGCCACTGGTTCTGGAGCACCATGCGCCAGTCCTGGCCGATCTACGCCGAGGTCCTGGTGGCGTCGTTCCTGATCAATGTGTTTGCCGTCGTCATGCCGCTGTTTACCATGAATGTCTACGACCGCGTGGTGCCGAACCAGACGTTCGAAACCTTGTGGGTACTGGCACTGGGCACGGCCATCGTGTTTTTCTTCGACTTTCTCATGCGCAGCCTGCGTGGCTATTTCATCGACATCGCCGGCAAGAAGGTCGACATGCTGCTGTCGGCGCGTATCTTTGAAAAGATCATGGGCATTCGCATGGAAGCACGGCCCAAGTCGGTGGGCAGCTTTGCCAACAGCCTCACCGAGTTCGAATCCTTCCGTGAATTCCTCACCTCGGCCACCATCACCACGGTGATCGACATTCCCTTCGTGCTGCTGTATCTGGTGATCATCTTCTGGATCGGTGGGCCGCTGGCCTTCATTCCGCTGGTGACGATTCCGCTGATCCTGCTGCCAAGCTACCTGATGCAAGGGCCGCTTGCGCGGGTGATCGGTGAAACCATGCGTGTCGGTTCGCAGCGCCAGGCAACGCTGATCGAAACCTTGTCGGGCCTGGCGACCATCAAGGCCATCGGCGCCGAGGGTTCCAGCCAGCGCCGCTGGGAACAACTGATCGGCCAGATCGGCAAGCTGAGCCTGAGCTCGCGGCTGCTGTCCGCAGTCAGTGTCAACGCCGGCTCGCTGATCCAGCAGCTCTCCAGCATTGCCGTGGTGATCTATGGCGTCTACCTGATCTCCGACAAGCAGCTGACCATGGGAGCACTGATCGCCTGCACGCTGTTGACCGGCCGGGCGCTGGCGCCACTGTCGTCGGTGGCTTCGCTGGCCACGCGTTTTCACCATGCGCGCTCGGCACTGATGGGCCTGGACCGCATCATGAAGCTGCCGGTCGAGCATCCGGCTGGCAAGAACTTCATTCACCGCGCCAATTTCAGCGGCGCCATGGAATTCAACGATGTCAGCTTTTCCTATCCGGAACAGCAGGTCGCCGCGCTGGCCAAGGCTTCGTTCAAGATCAATGCCGGTGAACGGGTGGGCGTGATCGGCCGTATCGGTTCGGGCAAATCGACGATCCAGAAATTGATCATGGGTTTGTACCAGCCCGGCAGCGGCTCGATCTGGATCGACGGCGTCGACCAGCAGCAGCTCGACCCGGCTGACCTGCGCCGCAACATCGCCTGCGTGCAGCAGGATCCGATGCTGTTCTTCGGCAGCGTGAAGGAAAACATTGTCATGGGCGCGCCCTATGTCGACGACGCCGCCATGCTGCGCGCCGCAGAGATTGCCGGCGTCACCGAATTCGTCAACCGCCATCCCCAGGGGTTCGACATGCCGGTAGGTGAGCGCGGCGACGGCTTGTCCGGCGGCCAGCGCCAGTCGGTGGCCATTGCCCGTGCCCTGCTGCTCGACCCCAAGCTGCTGCTGCTTGATGAGCCGACCAATTCGCTCGACAACCGGTCGGAAGAAAATTTCAAGACCAGGCTGGCAGCGCACCTCGACGGCAAGACCCTGGTGCTGGTCACGCACCGCGCCTCCATGCTGACGCTGGTTGACCGCCTCATCGTCGTCGAAGGCGGCCGCATCATCGCCGACGGACCAAAAGAACAGGTGCTCGATGCCTTGTCGGGAGGGAAGCTGCATGTCTCGAAAGCCTGAGCCACCAACGCCTGATGCTGAATTGCCCGAGGCTGCACTGCCCGAGGCTGCACGGCAGGGGCTTGCCGCCCCCGGCGCCATCCACGATCCCACATCCGATTTGCCAATGCCAGCCGATCTCAAGCCAGAAAACCAGACCACGACCCAGCAACAGGCTGCCAAGCCGAATGGAAAAACCGCCAGCAAGAGCCGCGCGCTGGTGACCACGGGACCAAAGCGCAGTCTGGTGGTGCGCTTGCGCCAGGCGCTGCTGCCGGAGTCGGAACGTGAAGGCGAACGCAAGGCCGACATCGATTTCATGGCCGACGGCACCGCTGCGCTGTTCACCCGTCCGCCGCGCTACGCCTCGCTGATCATCAAGGGCTTCGTGGTCTTCCTGGTGATCGGCGTGATATGGGCCAGCGTCTTCCACCTGGAAGAGATCACGGTAGGCGAAGGCAAGGTGATTCCCTCGAACCAGGTCCAGGTGATCCAGAATCTGGAAGGTGGCATCGTCTCGCGCATTCCGGTGAAGGTTGGCGACCTGGTGCAAAAAGACCAGATCGTGCTGTACCTCGACCAGACCCGCTTTTCTTCCTCGGTCGATGAAGGCAAGGCCAAGTATGAAGCGCTGGCGGCGAAGATTTCACGGCTGTCGGCCGAAGTCAGTGGCCAGCCTTTCCAGGCCCCGGCCGAACTGGCCAAGGCCAACCCGCGCGTGGTCGAGGAAGAGCGCCAGCTGTTTAACAACCGCCGCCGCGAACTCGAGGCCGCGGTCTCGGTACTGCGCGAGCAATCGAACCAGCGCGCCAATGAACTGACGGAAAAACGCGCCCGCCTGGTCCAGCTCAATGAAAGCCTGAAGCTGGTGCAGCGCGAGCTGTCGATCAGCAAACCGCTGGTCGCCCAGGGCGTGCTGTCGGAGGTTGAAGTGCTGCGCCTGGAGCGCCAGGTCAGCGACTTCAAGGGCGAGACCGATGCCACCCGGCTGGCCATCCCGCGCATCGAGCAAAGCATGCAGGAAGCGCGGGCCAAACTGGAAGGCCAGTCGGCCAAGTTCCGCTCCGACGCCTCGGGCGAATTGAACCTGGCACGCTCGGAATTCGAACAGTCCAAGGCCTCCAGCGTGGCCAATGAAGACCGCCTGGCGCGCACCTTCGTGCGCTCGCCGATGGCCGGCCTGGTGAAGTCGATGAAAGTCAGCACCATCGGCGGCGTGATCCAGCCGGGGGTGGATGTGATGGAGATCGTGCCGGTGGAAGACAAGCTGCTCATCGAAGCCAAGATCCGGCCGTCGGACGTGGCCTTCATCCACCCTGGCCAGAGCGCGACGGTGAAACTGAGCGCCTATGATTTCTCGATCTATGGCGGACTGGAAGCGACTGTCGACAATGTCACGGCAGATTCGATCACCAACGACAAGGGCGAAAGCTTCTACCTGGTACGGGTGCACACCTTGAAGAATGATCTGGGGGTGGACAACAAGCTGCCCATCATTCCGGGCATGACGGCCACCGTGCACATCCGTACCGGCCGCAAGACGGTGCTCGACTACATCCTCAAGCCGGTTTTGAAAGCCAAGAACGAAGCCTTGCGCGAACGCTGATCTCAGAACAGGGCGGCCTGGCCGTCCTCGCCGAAGATGTGGCGGATGCGCGCGGCAAGCGCTTCCAGGGTGTACGGCTTGTGCAGCAGCATGATGCCCGGCATGACCTTGCCGGCGTGCACCAGCTTGCCCTCGGCATAGCCGGAGGTAAACAGCATCTGGCAGGCGGGCAGTTTGCGATGCACCAGTTCGCGCAGCGCCAGCACATCGGTCTCGCCAGGCATGATCACATCGGTAAACACCAGGTCGAAGAGCGCGCCACCATTGATCAGCGCCACCGCCTCGTCGGCATTGGCCGCACTCCACACCCGGTAACCGAGGCTGGAGAGGAACTCCACGCCGGCAGCGCGTACCAGGTCGTCGTCCTCGACCACCAGGATGGTTTCCACGCCCTGCTCGGAGACCGCGAGCGCGCTGTGGCCGGCCTGTGCCACCAGTGGATCGGTCTCGCTCTTGCGCAGGAAGATGCTGATCCGCGTGCCGACGTTTTCCTGCGAAGCGATGGCCATCTTTCCACCCGACTGGCTGATGAAGCCGTACACCATGCTCAAGCCCAGGCCGGTGCCCTTGCCCACCGGTTTGGTGGTGAAGAACGGTTCGAAGGCGCGGCGCAGCACTTCCGGCGCCATGCCGCTGCCGTTGTCGGCGATGTCGATGCCGATGTAGTCGCCCAGGCTGCCCTGGAGTACCTCGGCGCCGGCAGCGATGTTGCGCGCCGAGATCTCCAGCCGGCCACCCTCGCCCATGGCGTCGCGGGCATTGATGGCCAGGTTCAGCAACACATTCGTGAGCTGGCCGGAATCAATCACCGTGCTCCACAATCCGGCTTCGATGTGGGTGCTGACTTCGGTGCGCGGACGCAGCAGCGTGCCAACCATGTCATCGACACTGCGCAGCAAGGCCGCCAGATCGACCAGCTCATTTTCCAACGGCTGGCGCCGTGCAAAGGCCAGCAGATGGGTGGCCAGCTTGCCGCCCTGCGACACTGCGCGCAGGGCCGACTCGATGCGCGGTCCGCCGATTTCCGCCACCCCGGGCAGGCGCTTGAGCAGATTCAGGTTGCTGCTGATGATTTGCAGGACATTGTTGAAGTC
>JBPBPY010000402.1:0-6739 GCA_050954505.1 Janthinobacterium lividum | reverse complement strand
GTCCTACCTGGCGGCCGGCAATTTCCTCTGGAATTCGGGCATGTTCTGTTTTGCCGCGGGCACCATGCGCGCGGAAATGGCGCTGCATTGCCCCGATGTGCTGGCCGCTGCAGAAACCTGTTTCGAACATTCGCGCTTTGCCAAGGGCGAGGGATTCACCGAAGTCGAACTCAACGGCGCTGCATTTTCACAAGTGCCCGATATCTCGATCGATTATGCGGTGATGGAAAAATCGGCCAACATGGCGGTGGTTCCCTGCACCATCGGCTGGAATGACATCGGCTCCTGGACTGCACTGGGCGACCTGGTCGATGCCGACCAGAATGGCAACCGCATCGAAGGTGAAGCGCTGTTGCATGACACCACCAATTGCTACATCCGTGGCAGCGAGCGCCTGGTGGCTGCCGTTGGTGTGGACAACCTGCTCATCATCGACACCCCCGATGCGCTGCTGGTGGTCGACCGGTCGCGTGCGCAGGATGTCAAGCACATCTACAACAAGCTCAAGAAAGCGGGCAACGAGATCCACAAGCTGCACCGTACCGTGCATCGTCCATGGGGCACGTATACCGTGCTGGGCGATGGCGACCGTTTCAAATTGAAACGCATCGAAGTCAAGCCCGGTGGTTCGCTGTCACTGCAGATGCACCATCACCGCAGCGAACACTGGATCGTCGTCAGCGGCATGGCCAAGGTCGTCAACGGCGACAATGAACTGTTCGTGCGGACCAATGAATCGACCTACATTCCGGCCGGCCACCAGCATCGCTTGGTCAATCCGGGTGTGCTGAACCTGGTGATGATCGAGGTGCAGAGCGGCGACTATCTCGGTGAAGACGATATCGTGCGCTTCGAAGACATATACGGCCGCGTGCCGGCCTGATCCCGCGCCGCTTGCCGGCGGGTTGCTGATGTTGCTGAAAAAACGGTTCGATCCTTGCAGATCGGACCGTTTTTTTTGGCGATGGATGGCGTTGTCTGCACGCGTAGTTGGCTGGCGCCCGCTGTTGCGCAGTATTGCCCAGTATTGTCCACCATTGCCACCATTGTCCGCTTTCGACGCCAGCAGTTCAGGGCCGCGCGAGGTTTGCCGCTGCCTGCCTGCCGTGGCGCTGGGCATTGCCCTTCAACGCATGGCGTAGTCGAGCACGATGCCGGCAAACACGGCGCCACCCAGCCAGTTGTTATGCCGGAAGGCGGCAAAGCAGGCCAGCCTGTCGCGGCTGCGGATCAAGGTGTAGTGGTACAGCGCGCAGCACAGTGCAACGAGCAGACCGGCATGAAACCAGCCGCCCAGCCCGAACGAGCGGCCCACCACCAGTGTGAGCAACCCCGCAGCCAGGTAGCACAGCATGATGGCCGCCACATCGAAGCGGCCAAAGGTGATGGCCGAGGTGCGCATGCCGATGCGCAGGTCGTCGTCGCGGTCCACCATCGCATAAGCAGTGTCGTAGGCGACGGCCCAGAACACATTGGCCAGCAGCAGCAGCCAGGCCATCGCCGGCACTGCATTGGTCACCGCGGCAAACGCCATGGGTATGCCAAAGCCGAAGGCAATGCCCAGGTAGGCCTGTGGAATGGCAAAAAAACGCTTAAAATACGGATAGCTCGCTGCAATCAGCACGGCGGCCACCGAGAGTTGCTTGGTCAGTGCATTGAGCGCAATGATCAGCAGGAACGATAGCAGCACCAGCACCCCGGCCAGGGCCAGTGCTTCCGATCCCCGGATGCGCCCGCTGGTGATCGGCCGGTCGGCGGTGCGCTTTACATGGCGGTCGAAGTCGCGGTCGGCATAATCGTTGACGGCGCAGCCGGCCGAGCGCATCAGCACCGTGCCCAGCACGAAGATCAGCAGCAGATGCCAGTCGGGCCGGCCATTCGATGCCAGCCACAGTCCCCCCAGCGTTGGCCACAGCAACAGCACGATGCCGATCGGTTTGTCCAGGCGCACCAGGCGCAGATAGGCGTTCAGCCGGGTGCTGCCGAGCGCGGCAGAACCGGCAGGGTCCGGCGGTGTGGAAAACTCGCTCATTGCCCGGCCCTCAGCCTGCCACGGCTTCTTCATGTTCAAGCATGGTCACGCCGTTCAGAGCACTGGTCAGCACCGCATGGCGTACCGCTTCGATGGCCGGCGCCCGGGTAAAGCTCTTGCGCGAGACGATCACCACGCGGCGCGATGGCACCGGCAGGTCGAACGGCACGTAGTGCAGCATGCCTTCGGCATGCATGTCCGGCACCGACGCTTGCGGCAGCACCGTGATGCCGATGCCTGACGCCACCATGTGGCGGATGGTCTCCAGCGACGAGCCCTCGAAGGTGCGTGCGATTCCGTCGCCGGTGCTGGAAAAACGCGCCGATTCGGGACAGACTTCAAGCACCTGGTCACGGAAACAATGGCCATTTCCCAACATAAGCATGGTTTCGCTTTTCAGGTCATTGGCATTGATGCTGGCGCGCTTTGCCCATTTGTGATGGCGCGGCAGGGCCACCACAAAAGGCTCATCGTACAGCGGCTGCACGATCAAGCCATGGTCGGAAATCGGCAGCGCCAGGATGGCGGCATCGAGTTCGCCGGCGCGCAATTGTTCCAGCAGGCGCACGGTAAAGTTCTCCTGCAGGATCAGCGGCATCTGCGGAACCTGCTCGATCATGTTGCGCACCAGCTGCGGCAACAGGTAGGGCGCAATGGTGTAAATGATGCCAAGCCGGAAAACGCCGGCCAGCGGGTCCTTGTTCTGGCGGGCGATTTCCTTGATCGACGCAGTCTGCTCCAGTACCCGTTCGGCTTGCGCAACGATCAGCGCACCGAGCGGCGTCATCGAGGTTTCCGAGCCGCCGCGCTCGAAAATGGTGACGCCCAATTCATCTTCGAGCTTCTTGATGGCCACCGACAAGGTGGGCTGGGCAACAAAACACGCTTCGGCGGCATGGCCAAAATGCTTTTCGCGGGCGACCGCGACGATGTATTTGAGTTCGGTGAGAGTCATGGGCGCTATCTTCGCACAGGCCTGCCAAAAGGTCAGCCGAGGTGGATCAAACAAGGCAGATGCAGACACGCTGATGCCACCACGCAGATTCAAGCACTTGTCCTGATCAGGCAGATCCAGCATGCCCAGCCAGACATCACATCAAACCCGCAGGAACTCTTCCCGCATGCCCAGCCAGCGCGCCAGGTGGGTGGCAACCGTGGCCGGATCGGTGTGCAGCAGCGTCTCGGCCACCGTGCGGGCCTTTTCCACCAGCCACTGGTCGGTTTCCAGGTCGGCAAAGCGCAGCATGGCCTGGCCCGACTGGCGTGCGCCGAGGAATTCACCGGGCCCGCGAATTTCCAGGTCGCGGCGGGCGATCTCGAAGCCGTCGGTGGTCTCGCGCATGGTCATCAGGCGCTGCTTGGCCACCGGTCCCAGCGGCGATTGGTACAACAGCAGGCAGACGCTGGCGGCGCTGCCGCGTCCGACACGCCCGCGCAGCTGGTGCAGCTGCGACAGGCCAAACCGTTCGGCATGCTCGATCACCATCAGCGAGGCATTCGGCACATCGACCCCCACCTCGATGACGGTGGTGGCCACCAGGACATGTGTTTCACCGCGGATGAAGGCATCCATGACCAGCTGCTTTTCCGCCGGTTTCAGGCGCCCGTGCACCAGTCCGACGTGCAGGTCGGGCAGGGCGGCGGCCAGCGTGGCGTGGGTATCGGTTGCGGTTTGCAGCTGCAGCGTTTCCGATTCTTCGATCAGCGGACACACCCAATACACCTGGCGCCCTTCAAGCGCCGCTGCATGGACACGTTCGATGACTTCATCACGGCGGTTCTGGTCGATGTTGCGCGTGGCAATCGGCGTGCGGCCCGGTGGCAATTCATCGATTACCGAGACTTCCAGGTCGGCGTAGTAGGTCATGGCCAGCGTGCGCGGAATGGGCGTGGCAGACATCATCAGCTGATGCGGCACGCTGGTTGCCGGCAAGGCTGCGTCGTTCTCGCGCGTGGCGCCATCTGCAGGCAAAGCCGCGACTTCCTTCGTCACGCCGGAGGCGCTGTCTCGATCGGACGCGGGCACTGAGGCAAGGGCATTTTCGCCGTTTTTGCCAGCTGCACTTGCCAGTGCCAGACCAGCGTCGGTCACATCGAGATCGGCCAGCCCCTTGTTGCGCAGCGCCAGGCGCTGGCCAACGCCGAAGCGGTGCTGTTCATCGACGATCACCAGCCCCAGGCGGGCAAATTCAACGCCTTCCTGGATCAATGCATGGGTGCCCACCACGAGGCGCGCCTGGCCGGAAGCGATGCGTCCCAGCGCTTCGGTCTTTTCCTTCTTGCGCAGGCTGCCCGTCAGCCAGGCAATGTCCACGCCCAGCGGCGCCAGCCAGCCGGCGATCTTGCGGAAATGCTGCTCGGCCAGGATTTCAGTGGGCGCCATCAGCACCGCCTGGAAACCACTGTCGATGGCCTGGGTGGCCGCCAGGGCAGCGACAATGGTCTTGCCGCTGCCGACATCCCCCTGCAGCAGCCGCTGCATCGGATAGGCCGCGCGCAGGTCGCTGCGGATTTCGTCGAGCACGCGCTGCTGGGCGCCAGTCAGGCGAAACGGCAAGGTGGCGGCGAAAGCCTGGCAGACTGCGCCGATGACCGGCAAGGGCGTTGCGCCCCGCGCGCGCCGGGCCAGCTGGGCGCGCTTGAGCGAGAGTTGCTGGGCCACCAGTTCATCGAACTTCATGCGCACCCAAGCTGGATGGGAGCGGTCGGCCAGCGCGCTTTCATCGATGTCCGGCGGTGGATTGTGCAGCAGCCGCACTGCCGCTTCGAACGGCATGAGCTCGAGCGCGGCCAGGATCGGCGCCGGCAGGGTCTCGCTCCAGTCGATGCGCTCCAGGGCCTCGGCGATGGCCCGGCGCAGCATGGTTTGCGAAAGGCCCTCGCCGGCAGGATAGACCGGGGTCAGCACCTCGGGCAGCGGCGCGCCCTGGTTGACGATCTTGTAGGTCGGATGAACCATTTCGGCGCCAAAAAATCCATGGCGCACTTCGCCACGCGCGCGCACCCGATTGCCCTCGGCGAACTGGCGCGTCTGGCTGCCATAGAAATTCAGGAAGCGCATCACCAGCGGCCCGCTGTCGTCGGCGATGGTCACCACCAGCTGGCGCCGCGGCTTGAACTGCACATCGCAGGACGTGACCACCCCTTCGACCTGAACCGGGTGCCCGCCCATGAAACTGGCCGACTCGATCGGCACCACTTCGGTTTCGTCTTCATAGCGCATCGGCAGATGCAGCACCAGGTCCATGTCGAAGCGCAACCCCAGGCGCGCAAGTTTTTCTGCCAGCGTGACTGGAGCGGGTTTGCCGGCTGGCTGCTTCGCCGCAGGCGATTTGGCCGCAGGCGATTTAGCAGCAAGCGGTTTTGCGGCAGGCAGTTTTGCAGCAGGCGGTTTTGCCCCTGGCGGTTCTGCAGCCGCACTGTCCGCCGGTTTTTTCTCCGCTGCCGTTACGCTGTCGCCCGGAGTGCCGCCCATGGTGTTGCCAACGCCATGGCTGGACGTCTTTCCGGTTTGCGCTTGCGCACCCTGCGCACCCAGCGCGGCAGCTGCCTTTGCCACACCGGTTTGCACTTTCATCACCGGTTTCTTGGGCGCGGGTGCAGCGGACGGGTCGGCATGCTGATCGGGGCTGGCAGGCATATCGGCGTGGGCGTGGGGGTGGATGAAAAATTAGGGCGTAAAATGGCTGGTTTTCCATTTTAATGGACTTGGCCTTTGCAGGCCTGAATTGCGCCCATGTTTTGCTTATCCGATTTCGATTTTTCCCTGCCACCTGAACTGATTGCCCAGCTGCCGCTGCCCGAACGCAGTGCGTCGCGCTTGCTCGAGGTCGTACCCGAGAACGCTGGCGGCGCCCTGGTCGACCGCCAGTTTGCCGATATCGTCGCGCTGCTGGCGCCGGGTGACCTGATGGTGTTCAACGATACCCGCGTGCTCAAGGCGCGCTTTTTCGGCATCAAGGAAAGCGGCGGCAAGGTCGAAGTCCTGGTCGAGCGCGTGCTCGATGCGCGCACCGTCCATGCCCAGGTGCGGGCCTCGAAGTCGCCGTCGCCCGGTGTGACAATCCGCCTGGCCGATGCCTTCGATGTCACCGTCGGCGAGCGCGCCGGTGAATTTTATGTGCTGCATTTCCCCGCCGATGTCTTCGAGCTGATCGACACCTACGGCCGCCTGCCGTTGCCGCCGTATATCACCCATGCGGCCGATGCCTTCGATGAAAACCGCTACCAGACCGTGTATGCGCGCGAGCCTGGCGCGGTGGCTGCGCCGACCGCCGGCCTGCATTTCGACCAGGCCCTGCTGGAGCGCCTGCAGGCGCGCGGCATCAACTTCGCCTATGTCACGCTGCACGTCGGCGCCGGCACGTTCCAGCCGGTGCGCACCGAAGACCTGAGCCAGCATGCCATGCACAGCGAGTGGTACACCATGCCGCAAGCCACGGTCGATGCCGTTGCCGCCGCCCGCGCCGCCGGCCGTGATGTCGTAGCGGTCGGCACCACCAGCCTGCGCGCGCTGGAGTCGGCATCGCAGTCCGGCAGCCTTGCTGCCGGCAGCGCCGATACGCGTTTGTTCATCACGCCGGGCTACCGCTTTCACACCGTCACGCGCCTGATCACCAATTTTCATTTGCCCAAATCTACACTGCTGATGCTGGTCTCGGCCCTGGCAGGCTACGAGCGTATCCGCGCCGCCTATGCGCATGCAAT
>JBPBPY010000524.1:0-6744 GCA_050954505.1 Janthinobacterium lividum | reverse complement strand
TTTTATTTTGGTGCCCACGGAGGTCGCTCGGTCACGTACCGCGACCCCGGTTTGCCCTGCAGGCCAAACCTTTCGAGTCCCTCCCACAGAGCGCGCAGGCGCTCTGTTCGTGAGCGCCAAAATAAAAAAACCGGTCAACTTTCGTTGACCGGTTTTTTTATTTTGGTGCCCACGGAGGGACTCGAACCCCCACACCTTGCGGCACATGGACCTGAACCATGCGCGTCTACCAATTCCGCCACGTGGGCCTATGCTTCGACAACTTCCTGCTGTTGCCCGCGCATTTGCAAGACCCGAATCATATACATTCACACATCGCAGGTCAACGTAAGATTGATAATAAAACCATCTTTATTTTCCGTACGTTCAAAGAGCAGGATTCAAATCGAGAAAATGCGACAGCCAATGGACGTCCAAGCGGAGACTTCTTCAATCCATCAATGCCTGCCACCCGTCTTCCTGCCCTGCCCACCCCCCTCAACCCGATACCCCACATCCTTCAACCGCCCCACCCCCGTGCCTGCAGCCGAAGCGGGATCCAACGGCACGCTCCCGCCACCCTTGCTTCCACCACCTGCCTGCCAGCTGGTTTCCGAAATGATCCGCCACTGCGCGCCTTCACGAACCCAATACTGGCGCTTGCGCACTGAAACCGTGTTGCGTCCGGTCTTGGCATCCTGGGTAAAGGTCGCCACGATCACATCATCCTTGGCGGGATAATAAAAGAAACTGACATCGCGCATCGTCAACACGGTGGGCAAGCTGCTGGCAGGTTGCACCTGGCGCGCCAGCCACAGATCGAGATTGTCGCCCTGCTCCGACTTGAACCGCACCGAGTAGTGACTGCGAACCGTCACAGGCAGATTGGCACCGAGGTCGCGCTGCCAGGACTCCAGCAGGCCCTCGGCCAGCTTGCGGTCTTCAGCTGCCTTGGCACGCGAGACAAATTCCACGCCGTCGCTGATGATCACCGGTGTCTTCAAGACTTCAATCGACCCGTACAGCTGCTGCAGGTCCTGGTTGGTCAATACCACACAACCGTCGGACGCCAATGGCGCACGGCTGAAATTGGCCGGCGGCGTGCCGTGCAGCCAGATTCCCGAGCCACTGCGGCCCTGCAGCCTGTCCCATTCGTTTGGATAACTGATCGGCAAGGCACCTGCACCATAAAACTCCGGCAGCCGGGCACCCGAGAGCCGGCTGGTGATGTAGTACACCCCCAGCGGCGTCTTGCCATCCCCTTCCTTGTATTTGTCGACACCGAACTTGCCCTGGCTGACGTAGTAATCGCTCACAAGCTTGAGTTGCCCGTGCTGGTTTTCATACATGTACAAGCGCGAGCGCCTGGTGTCGACCACCAAGACATTCTTTTGATCGTCGCGCAACTGCACGATGGCGCGCGGTACCAGGCTCGGGTCGGGACGCTCGCGCAAGGATTTCAAACGCGCCATGGCTTCCAGACGCAAGTCATCGAGCTTGTCCATCGGCGCGCCGGCGGCCTTGCCGAATCCGGTCACGGCATGGGTTTGCATCAGCAACAGATCGCCGCGGATCAATTGGCCAAGCTGAAAATTCGGATAGGCCTGCACTAAGGCATCGGATTTGGCCAAGGCTTCACGCAAGCGGTTGGCAGCCATGTCGCGATAGACATTGATGAGCAGCACATCCGGGTCAGGCTGGAATTGTCCGCGCCGTGCATTATTCGGTTTTGCGGCCGAGGCGCTTGAGGGATACAAGCCGGCTGCCATGGCTGCCAATGCCAGTCCCGACGGCAAGGTGGCAAGACTGCCTGCCGTCACCGCCGTCACTGCCGCCAGCGCCAATGCAGCTGTGATTGATCTGGCCAGCGGCGCAACACGGCGTTGCAGTGCGACCCGCAGCGTGGCGGGCGGCAATGGCAATGTGGTCAACGGCCGCATGGCGCGAAATCGCAGTCTCAACTTCCCGTCCTTTCTTCCTGAATCAGCCATTTGCCCTTTTGCTTGACCAGGACCAGCGTCTTGCGGCTCTTGACCGTCAGGCGGTCAGACAGATAGGTCTGGCGGAATTTCACGGTTGCCGTATTGCCGTCGATGACCACCTCGGGCGCCTCGACCTTGACATCGATGCGTGACTTGCCAACGATGCGGGCGCGACGCTCATCGGCCCACGCCTTGCGCGACATGCCGGCCGGGGTATCGAATTCACCGGAGTAGTAGGACAGATAACCGTTGACATCGCGCGAGCTCCATTCCTTGGCCCAGCCATTGACCGTGCTCAGGACCGGTGCGTTTTCGACTGCCAGACGCGCTGCCTTTTTCTCTTCCTCGGCAGCAGCAAGCTTGGCCTTGGCCTGCTTCTCTTCGGCGGCCAGCTTGGCTTTGGCCTTGCTTTCCTCGGCCGCGAGCTTGGCTTTCGTCTTGCTTTCCTCGGCGGCCAGCTTGGCCTTTGCCTTGCTTTCTTCGGCCGCCAGTCTGGCCTTGGTCTTGGCTTCTTCGCGCGCCGCCAGCTGCGCCTTGCGCTCGTCTTCGCGCTCCTTGGCCTTGGCCGCCGCGGCTGACAACACCGGCACTGCCGGGACCGCAGGGGCCGCGGAAACGCCTGGTGTCGCCGCAGCAACCGAGGTGGACGGCGCAGTCGATGCCGACGCTGTTCGTGCCGGTGCCGGTGCAACTGCTGCAGTTGCAGCAGAGCCAGGGCGTGCTGACGCGGCCGAGGCGCTTGCAGCGCTTGCCGGCGCAGCCGCTGCAGGACCCGAGGTATTGACCGGCGCTGCCGGGCGTGCTGTCAACATCGGCATTGCCACGGCCGAGGCACTGCTGGCCGGCTTGCTGGCCGAGGCCGCCGCTGTTGCTGTGGCGCCGGCCGCAGCCGGTGCCGGTGTCAACACCAGTGCCGGTCCGGATGAAGCAGCCGTGCGCGCAGGCGGTGCCACGGCCGCAATGACCACTGGCGCCGAAGGCCTCGCCGCAGCCACCGGCGCAGCCGTGACGGCGGCCGGTGCCGGTGCCGCCGTCAAAGCGGTGCCCGCCTTGCCGGCTGCCGGCAAGGCAGCCAATGCACTGGAACCAGGGATGACAAATACCGACCCGGCAGTATTCAGATTTGGCATCAAGGCCAGCTGGGTGCGTGGTTCGTTGTTGCGCGAATCGATCTGCAGGGCCTTGTCATAGGCCTGGCTGGCCAGGCGCGCATGAATATTTCCCAGGTTGTCATAGGCAGTCGCATAGGCAGGACTGGAACGAATCGCCTTGTCCAGCGCAATGCGTGCCTTTTCATACTGGCCGGCAGCGGCATACAGCACGGCCAGATTGTTGTAGGGTTCAGGCATGGCGGGAAACTCCTCCGTCAGCCGGGTAAAAATAGCAATGGCCTCGCCTGAGCGATTGTTTTGCGCCAGTGCCACCCCTTTGAGAAACCGCATCTGCGCATCGCGTGGCTTTTTAGCCAAGACTGCATCGGCGGCAGCAACCGCTTCCGTGTACTGGCCAGCGCGCGTCAGGCGCACCACGTCGGTGGACTCATCTGCCTGCGCCTGCGTGATGCCAAAGGCAAAGGTCAAGGCCAGCATGCCGGTGGCAGCAGTGCGGCGCCCGGAAAAACCATTGAAACGCAGTGACAAGGAAGGGTGGGATCGAGCAGGCTTCATGCGGGCTTTAAATTCTGTCGTACTGGGAAAGGCGCTATGTTACACGTTTCGTGGCCCCGTTTGATGAACAGTACTTCAAAATCAAGTACCATTTCGACCACGCTCATCCCGCTTCGCCGGTGCCCTGCCCCATCTTCTTGCCAGCGTCGCTGCGGCGCAAATACTTGAAGGTTCCCATCGCCTTGGCCACCAGTCGTTCCCCTTCCCAGACTTCGGCTTGGCAGAATGTCATCGTCAGTGTGCGGTGATAGGCTTTGCCCAGTGCCACCAGCCGGGCGCCAGGTTTGCCGGCCGGCTGAAGGAACGTCGTGCTCATGTCGACGGTGACGCTGCTTTGCGCCTGCGGATCGAGTGAACGGCCAGCCAGCGACATGACGACGTCGAGCAGTGTCATGGTCACGCCGCCGTGGGTGACATGCCAGTTGTTCATGTGATGGGCGTCCAGTGCCAGTGCCAGTTCGGCACAGCCGTCGGCCATCGACACCAGTTCGACGCCAAGGTGGGCCAGAAACGGACTCATGGTCCTGCCATGGACTGCCAGCGCGGGATCGACCGCTGGCGCATCGGGGGACATACCGTCAGCCGGCAACACGGTATCGGCCATCAGAGTTCGTAATCCATGCATTGGCGTGCCAGGCGCACGGCACTGAAAAACGGCTTGAGTGCCACATGCTGCGGATGGCTGGCATATGCTTCGAGCGCTTCACGGGATGCAAACGAGGCAGCCAGCACCACGTCATAGCTAGCTTCCAGACCCGGCTGTGCCAGCGCGACCTCGAAGGCCAGCATGCCGGGCACGATGCCATTGCAGGCATCGAGCAACTGTTTCATCTTCGCGGCATTGGCCGCCTTGCCGGCGCCTTCGGCCTGCTCCTTCAATTGCCACATCACGATGTGCTTCAACATCTGCTTTACCTTCTTTCAGGATATGTAATGCATCTGGCGCCTGGTGCCCGGGTCGCCTGCCGCCAGTCGGCAGCGGCCGCCAGCCACGCCTGGACAGCAACGTGCAGCTCAAGTTTGCCGGACTTCACCGGGCGCCAGGCGTAAGTTTCTGTAAGTTTACCGCAAGGGTGCCGTAAGGTTTGCGCTCTACACTGCCCAGAGCAGTACAAAAATAACATGTGGACCCGATCTGCATGACACACCAATCCAAGGATGGAGACAAACCATGGCCACACTACAGACGGCTGCGCCCGGCATCACGACGGAAGAACGCAAAGTCATCTTCGCCTCATCGCTGGGCACCGTATTCGAATGGTACGATTTCTACCTGTACGGTTCGCTCGCTGCCATCATTGCCAAGCAATTCTTTGCCGGCACCGACCCCAACACGGCATTCATATTCGCCCTGCTTGCCTTTGCAGCCGGCTTCATTGTGCGTCCGTTTGGCGCTCTGGTGTTCGGACGCCTGGGCGACATGATCGGCCGCAAGTATACCTTCCTTGTGACAATCCTGATCATGGGCGCCTCGACGTTCATCGTCGGCTTGCTGCCGAACTACAATTCAATCGGCATTGCCGCGCCGATCATCCTGATTATCCTGCGCATCCTCCAGGGCCTGGCACTGGGTGGCGAATATGGTGGTGCGGCCACTTACGTCGCCGAGCATGCGCCGGAAGGCAAGCGGGGCGCGTTCACTTCCTGGATCCAGACCACCGCCACGCTGGGCTTGTTCCTGTCGCTGCTGGTCATTCTCGGCACCCGCACGGCCATGGGCGAGGCAGCGTTTTCCGATTGGGGCTGGCGCATTCCGTTCCTGGTCTCCGTCTTCCTGCTCGGCATTTCGGTGTGGATTCGCTTGTCAATGAGTGAATCGCCGGCGTTTGCCAAGATGAAGGCCGAGGGCAAGACTTCCAAGGCACCGCTGACCGAGGCGTTCGGCCAATGGAAAAACCTGAAGATCGTCATCCTGGCACTGGTCGGCTTGACTGCAGGCCAGGCCGTGGTGTGGTACACCGGCCAGTTCTACACGCTGTTCTTCATGACGCAGACCCTGAAGGTCGACGGTTCGCTGGCCAACCTGTTCATTGCCGGCGCCCTTCTGTTAGCCACGCCATTCTTCGTCATCTTCGGTTCCCTGTCGGACCGGATTGGCCGCAAGGGCATCATCATGGCCGGCTGCCTGATCGCCGCGCTGACCTACTTCCCGCTGTTTTCTGCGCTGACCCACTATGCCAATCCTGCATTGGAAACTGCGCTCAAGAATGCACCGGTGATCGTCACCGCTGATCCAGCCACGTGCCAATTCCAGTTCAACCCGACCGGCACGAAGAAGTTCACCTCGGCCTGCGACATCGTCAAGGGCAAGCTGGCTGCGGCGTCCGTGAACTATGCCAACGTGGCGGGCCCCGCCGGTTCCGGTGCCACGGTGAAAATCGGCGACAAGACGTTGACTTCCTATGATGCAGGGTCGATGTCGAAGGAAGAAGCCGCTGCACGCGACAAGGTGTTTTCGAAAGAACTGGCCGATGATATCAAGGCAGCTGGTTATCCAACCAAGGCGGATCCGGACCAGATGAACAAGCCGATGGTGCTGCTGCTGCTGTTCATCCTGGTGCTGTATGTAACGATGGTGTATGGACCGATTGCCGCGATGCTGGTGGAGATGTTTCCTACCCGGATCCGGTACAGCTCGATGTCGCTGCCTTACCATATCGGCAATGGCTGGTTTGGAGGGTTGCTGCCTACCACGGCGTTTGCGCTGGTGGCTTACAAGGGGGACATCTATTATGGTCTGTGGTATCCGATCTTCATTGCGCTGGTGACGTTTGTGATTGGGATGCTGTTTGTTCGGGAGACCAAGGATAACGATATCTACTCGGCTGATTGATTTGTTTGGGGATGCTTTCTGCTGGTGATCGGGGTGATTGATTGCTGGTGGGGAGCAGGCTTTTGTTGGGCGGGGGGTATGGACGCCGGCCAGGAGATTACTTTCGGGCGGCGTTTTTTTTTGTGATTGGGTGCTGAGGGATCGGGGGTTTGGGGGCTTGGGGCTGTGGGACTTCAAGGTTTAACGGCTTACAAGCGTAAAGGCCGGATTGCTTTGGGTTGTCTTCGGGTCCCCCAATGCATGCTCACTACCGTGGGGGCTTTGCCGGGGGTGGCCCGGCTGC
>JBPBPY010000375.1:0-6770 GCA_050954505.1 Janthinobacterium lividum | reverse complement strand
CGTGGACTGCCCGGTGCTGCTTCGTCCCTTATCCCTTAATCCTCTTAATTCATTTCCCTCTTTCAGGAACCGACTATGACACTACAACCCGCTCGCCTGCTGTTGCTCATCCTGGCCACTGCCGCCATTCCTGCCTTCGCCCAGAACCTGGCTGTCGTCAATGGCAAGCCTGTTCCGTCCGCACGTGCCGACATCATGGTCAAGCAGATGGTCAGCTCCGGCCAGCAGCAGGATTCGCCGCAACTGCGCGCCATGGTCAAGGAAGAGTTGATCAACCGCGAGATCCTGATCCAGGAAGCCGACAAGCTTGGCCTGGGCAACACTGCCGAAGTCAAGAACCAGATGGAAATTGCGCGCCAGTCCATCGTCATCCGTGCGCTGGTCGCCGACTATGTCGCCAAGAACCCGGTCAAGGAAGCCGACCTGCGCGCCGAGTATGACCGTTTCAAGGCTGCTGCCGGCGACAAGGAATATCGCGCCCGCCATATCTTGGTGGAGAAGGAAGAAGATGCCAAGGCCATCATTGCCAAACTCAAAGGCGGTGCCAAGTTTGAAGACTTGGCCAAGCAGTCGAAGGACACCGGCTCTGCCGCCAACGGTGGTGATCTGGACTGGAATGGCCCGACCCAGTTCGTCAAACCGTTTGCCGATGCCATGGTGGCGCTGAAAAAGGGTGAAATCACCGAAACACCGGTGAAGACCCAGTTCGGTTACCACGTCATCAAGCTGGAAGACGTTCGCGCAGCCAAGATCCCGACCTTCGAAGAAGTCAAGCCGCAGATCGCTGAACAACTGCAGCAGCAACGCTTGCAGGCTTATCAGCAAGAGTTGCGCAAGAAAGCCACGATCAAGTAATTGCGCGAATCCAGGCGCTGAACTTGATACAGCAAAAAAATCCCCGTCGCGACGGGGATTTTTTATTTCACTCACTCAATTTATTGATGCAAAAAATATTTCTATGGAAGTGTTGCGAGGCTGATACGCCTGCTGCGTCACTGGCCAATACTCGCCAAAACTCTTGGCAAGCCATATTTACCAATGGTAGATTTTCTCTCATCGCCAATCGGGAGAGAAAATTGAGCAGCCTCAATTTCAGCCGGCACCATCGCGTCGTTGGCCTTGACAAGCAATCGGGCTTGTCGCACTCTGGCGGCGGATCGGAGCCGCCGATCGACTTATCGGAGCGCATGACCGTGCTGGAAAAAGAAACTGCCGCCATCCGCCTTGACCTGGTCATCGTCAAATCAAACTACGCAACCCGGCTTGACGTCGCAGACGCACGCAACCAGGTTGTCATATGGGTCGTCAGCGCCATGTTCTTGACCCAAATGCTGCCCGCAATCCTGAAAAAATTCGGCATGTAAACAGGTTGCCTTGCCAGCTTGGCTGGCCTGGCTGTGAGCCTGATGACGCGGTTGGGTACACTGACTGAGTGACTGACTGGCTGGCCTGCAAAACCAGTTTCTTCCGTCTCGTCAGCCCACCCACTTGCGGGCATTGCGGAACATGCGCATCCAGGGCGAATCTTCGCCCCAGCCTTCCGGATGCCAGGACTGCAAGACAGTGCGGAATACGCGTTCCGCATGCGGCATCAGTACCGTGAAGCGGCCGTCGGCGGTGGTCACCGACGTGATGCCAGCCGGCGAGCCGTTTGGATTGAAGGGATATTGTTCGCTGGCCTGGCCGCGATTGTCGACAAAACGCATGGCAACCAGCGCTTCATTGATCGAACCGGTTGTGGAAAAGTCGGCATAACCTTCGCCGTGCGCAACGGCAATCGGCATGCTCGACCCCGCCATGCCATCAAAAAAGATCGATGGCGATGCCAGCACTTCCACCATGCTGAAGCGGGCCTCGAACTGTTCCGACTTGTTGCGGGTAAATTTCGGCCAGGCGTGTGCGCCGGGAATGATGGACTTCAGGTTGCTCATCATCTGGCATCCATTGCAAATTCCCAGGCCGAAGGTATCGCTGCGGGCAAAGAATGCAGCAAACTGATCGGCCAGCTGGGCATGGAACAGGATGGTCTTGGCCCAGCCCTCGCCTGCACCGAGCACGTCGCCGTAGGAAAAGCCGCCAACCGCAATCACACCCTGGAAATCGCCAAGGCGGGTTCGGCCGGCAATCAGGTCGCTCATGTGCACATCGACTGCGGTGAAGCCTGCCTTGTGCATGACGAACGCGGTTTCGATATGTGAATTGACGCCCTGCTCGCGCAGGATCGCCACGCGCGGCCGCACGCCGCTGGCAATGAACGGCGCCGCAATATCCTGCTGCGGGTCGAAACCGAGCATGGGTGAAAATCCCGGATCGGCCACATCGAGCAGGCGTTCATATTCCGCATCGGCGCAAGCCGGATTGTCACGCAGCCGCGCAATGCGCCAGCTGGTCTCGCTCCACACACGGTGCAGGTCGGCGCGGGCCTGCTTGTAGATCACCTTGGCATCACGGGTGAATTCAACCACGGCACGCTCGTTGGTCTTGCCGATGATGTGGGAAATGGCGCCAAGTGCATAGCCACGCAGGGTTTCCATGACCTGCGACTTTTCTTCCGCCCGCACCTGGATCACCGCACCCAGTTCTTCATTGAACAAGGCGCGCAAGGTCATTTCATTGCGCCGCTCGCCGACCTGGCCGGTCCAGTTCTTCGAATCGCCCCAGTCGGAGGCATGTTCACCTTCCATGGTCAGGATGTCGAGATTGACCGTCACACCGGTGCGCCCGGCGAATGCCATTTCGCACAGCGTGGCATACAGGCCGCCGTCGGAACGGTCATGGTAGGCCAGCAGCTTGCCATCGGCATTGAGCTGCTGGATGGCGCTGAAAAATCCCTTCAGGTCTTCGGCACTGTCGAGGTCCGGTGTTTCATTGCCAAGCTGTTGCAGTACCTGCGCCAGCGCCGAGGCACCCATGCGGTTGCGTCCGCGTCCCAGGTCGATCAGGATCAGCGCGGTGTCGCCGCAATCGGTACGCAGCTGCGGCGTCAGTACACGGCGTACATCGGTCACGGGCGCAAATGCGTAGACGATCAGGGACACTGGAGAAGTCACTGACTTGGCCTGGCCATCCTCATTCCAGGTGGTGCGCATCGACAGCGAGTCCTTGCCCACCGGGATGCTGATGCCCAGGGCCGGACACAGCTCCATGCCCACCGCGCGCACGGTATCGAACAGGGCGGCATCCTGGCCCGGCTGGCCGCAGGCCGCCATCCAGTTGGCCGACAGCTTGATGTCGCCCAGCCTCGAGATCGGCGCAGCTGCAACGTTGGTAATGGCTTCGCCTACCGCCATGCGGCCCGAGGCGGGCGCATCGATGACCGCCAGCGGTGTGCGTTCGCCCATCGCCATGGCTTCACCAAGGTAGCCTTCCAGTCCCATGGTGGTGACGGCGCAGTCGGCCACCGGCACCTGCCATGGACCCACCATCTGGTCACGCACCGTATTGGCGCCGACGGTGCGGTCGCCAATGGTGATCAGGAACGACTTGTCGGCCACCGCTGGCAAGCGCAATACCCGCTCTGCTGCCTCCACCAGGTCGACGCCGGTCAGGTCGAGCGCGGCAAAATTCTGGCCGACATGCACCACATCGCGATGCATCTTCGGCGGCTTGCCCAGCAGGACATCCATGGGCATGTCCACCGGCAAATTATCGTGTTCAGGGTCGATTACCTTCAGTTGCCGCTCTTCGGTGGCAATGCCGACCACCGCAAACAGGCAGCGCTCGCGCTCGCACAAATAATGGAACCGGGGCAGGCTCTCCGGAGCGATTGCCAGGACATAGCGTTCCTGTGATTCGTTGCTCCAGATTTCCTTTGGCGCCATGCCGCTTTCCTCCAGCGGCACCTTGCGCAAATCGAATACGGCGCCGCGGGCCGCGTCGTTGGTAATTTCAGGGAAGGCATTCGAGAGGCCGCCGGCACCGACGTCGTGGATCGACAGGATCGGATTGTCGCCACCCATCTGCCAGCAGGCATTGATGACTTCCTGTGCGCGCCGCTCCATTTCCGGGTTGCCGCGCTGGACCGAGTCGAAGTCGAGGTCGGCGGTATTGGCGCCGGTGGCCATCGACGATGCAGCACTGCCGCCCATGCCGATGCGCATGCCGGGGCCGCCGATCTGGATCAGCAGGCTGCCGGGCGGCAGCGCATGCTTGCTGGTATGCGCAGCCAAGATATTGCCCAGGCCGCCGGCGATCATGATTGGCTTGTGATAGCCGGCCACCATGCCGCCGACATTCTGTTCATAGGTACGGAAATAGCCACCAAGATTGGGCCGGCCGAATTCGTTGTTGAAGGCTGCGCCGCCAAGCGGTCCGTCAATCATGATCTGCAGCGCCGAAGCGATGCGCTCGGGTTTTCCCTGGATGCCGCCTTGTTCGTGGGCCGGGCGCGCCGATGGCGCGACAGTGACATCGCGATTGTTTTCCCATGGCTGCACCGCATGCGGCACCATCAGGTTCGACACCGTGAAACCGGTCAGGCCTGCCTTGGGGCGCGCGCCGCGCCCGGTCGCACCCTCGTCCCGGATTTCACCACCGGCACCGGTGGAGGCACCGGCAAACGGCGAGATCGCGGTGGGATGATTGTGGGTCTCGACTTTCATCAGGATGTGCGTCAGCTCGTCACTGGCAGCATATTCATTGCCGGCATCGCTGCCGCGCGGATAGAAGCGCGACACCATGGCACCTTCGATGACCGAGGAATTATCGCTGTAGGCCACCACGGTGCCTTCGGGATGCAGGGCATGCGTATTGCGGATCATGCCGAACAGCGACTTCTCCTGGCGCACGCCGTCGATGGTCCAGTCGGCATTGAATATCTTGTGACGGCAATGCTCGCTGTTTGCCTGGGCAAACATCATCAGCTCGACATCGGTCGGGTTGCGCGCTGCGCGGCCAAATGCCTCCACCAGATAGTCGATTTCATCGTCGGACAACGCCAGGCCGAGTTCGCCATTGGCAGCCACCAGCGCTGCCTTGCCACCGGCCTGCAGGTCGACATGGGCCAGCGGCTTGGCCACCAGTTCGCGAAACAGGCCGGCAGCATCGTCAGGACTGCGCAACACCATTTCCGTCATGCGGTCGTGCAGCAGCGCCGAGACACCCGCCACATGCTCTCCTGCCAGCTTTTTCACCCCCCAGAGCAAGCCGGTCTTGACCTGGATGCGAAAGGCGACGCCGCGCTCGACCCGCCGCACCTGGGACATGCCGCAGTTGTGGACGATATCGCTGGCCTTGCTAGACCATGGCGAAATCGTGCCAAAGCGGGGAATGACGACGAATTCATCGCCATCGACGGCGCCGGCAAACGGTTCGCCATAGGTCAGCAACGCTTCCAGGCGGCTCGTCTGAGCGGCACCGAGTTCACTGACAGCGTCGACAAAATGCAGGTAGCGGGCCGAAACCCCCGTAATGGACGCATCCACTGCTTGCAGTTGCGACAACAAATTTTTGCTACGGAAGGATGACAGGGCATTGGAGCCCGGCAGGATCAGCATGGCGAGAATCTGGGTAGGTGAAACAGCGCCGGCGGCATGCCACGAGGGATCGTTGCAGGCAGGACATCGTTCACGGGTGAATCGGGAAGCGTGATTATACCTTGGGCCAAGGTGACGACAACGACCAAGCCGGTGTTCTATTACCGCACAGATTAATGGTACGTCATTCTCACCAACCAATACTTACCGCTTACAATGCACTCAACGCAATGTACATCGCCGGGAGGCCAGCGGTGCAACTGCACCAGCGAGCCGTTCGGCATCCTGTGGATGAAAGGAATCATCATGAACGCCACTGAACCTCCGTACGGGCTGCCCATTATCATTCCCGAAGTTCGACACAGCCTGCCTGCCGGCACCCAGGGCTTGCAGGCGCTGCAGCCACTCCCCCTGCCACTGCGCATGCATACCGGACTGTGGCGCGGACGGCGTCGCCAGGCTTGCCAGCGCGGACCGGCGGCGCCTTTTCCGGTACGCACGGGATGCCGGCAGCGGTGTGCCTTGGTTGACGGCTGGACAGACATGCCGCAGCCGCGTCCATCGCAGCCACGCGAGCAGACCATTGCACAGCGGCGCATGCAGGCTGCCTTGGCCGACAGTGCGGTACGCATGCGTTTCGAGGCCGAACTTTCGGGCACCCTGGACCTGCTGGGTTTTGGTCCGCGCCGCGCGCGCGAGGCGGCGGAACTGGTGAGCGATTCGCTGCTGCAGCAGACCACGCTGGCACAAAGCAGTCACGACATCATGCGCCTGCTGCAGATCCAGGCCGCCTTGCGCAGTCCGGACGAAGACGGTTTCGACCTGCAGCAGTCGGTGCAGCAGCGCTTGCGCGAACGCGAAGAAATGCTGTTCCAGCGGCTGGCACCGCATATGCACGACCTCGGCGATGCCTGCCTGCTCGATGTCGGCAGCGGCGACAACGGCATTGGCGACCTGGTGCAGTGCCGCATATCGGGCAACCTGGCGGCGAGCGACCTGCAAGACAATGCATGCGGTGCAAGTTCGCAGGAAGCCCGTGACCGCCTGCGACCCATCATCAGTTATCCCAATGCCACCTTCGATGCGGCACTGGCCGTGAATGTCTTATCCCACGACCATCACAAGCGCGACTCCTTGGCCGAACTCTGGCGCGTGCTCAAACCAGGGGGAAAGTTGTTGGCAATTGAAACCGTGGCGGCAGCCGCCTGTTATGAAGAGCTCAAGTCCGGCATGGAATGCAATTTTCTCCATGACTTCCTTTATCGGCGCATCTTCAACAGTGAGGTACAGCTGGTC
>JBPBPY010000357.1:0-6815 GCA_050954505.1 Janthinobacterium lividum | reverse complement strand
GAGAAATGCTTATGTCATCTTCCTATTTTCGTGCCGGCGTAGCAGTGCTTGCTCTTTGTGCCCTTGCTGCCTGCACGCAACGTGACCCCTTAAATACTGCGGGTCGTCCGGACGGCACGCCTGGCAATCCGCCAGGGACGGCAGCCAGCCGCGCTATCGACCGCACGGCCGGCACCAACACGTCTGGCGCCTATCCGAGCCAATCGGATGGCACCCGCGAAAACCCGCGCGGCACCGCAGTCAGCCGCGCGCTCGGCACCACGAACTAAGACGGAACCCATCCTGGGATCATATCCCAGGATGGGTTCCACTAGTCTGGGCCACGATGATCAGCCAAATCATCTTGGGTCGGCATTCAAAGTCGAGACAGTGTGAAACTGCTGTGCGCTGCAACTCCGCTAGTGGCCCGAACGAACGTGGCTGCGCCGACCAGTCGTTCACCCTTGAGGGAGGCCTTCAATATACAATCGTATGGGTTCGGACCCATCATAAGACGGCCTAACAGCGTGATCTGACCGTTGTTTCCGATGTCGCCCGTCAACACGCCGGAGCCAATCAGCCCTTTAGAAGCGTGGAAAACGGCATCCACTAAACCATGCTCGCCGTGGATCCGCAGCTGGAGCGAAAGTTGCCCACCTTGTCCCATGGTCTCGTTCAGGATCGGGCCGTTAAACGCAAGTGTCGTAGCCGAATTGTCTGCTCGACTGAGTGGCGTTTGCGGTCGGGCCGAAAGCTCTAAGGTTGCAATATCCTTACTTGAGTCTTCCAAGCGTGACGTCCGAGCCTCGGCCCATCCGGTTTCAGGTAAGGAGGGCGGTGCGATGGCAGGTGATAACGTCGCGTCAGCTTGCGAGGGCGGTGACGCTGCCGCCAGTTGCATCGGCGCTGCCAAAGTAAGCTGGCTTGCCGGGGAGGCTGCAATATCAGGTTCAGCAGAACTCGCCATCTGCGGCAGTGATCGGCTCTGGACTTCCCCCAACGCCAAGGATGGGACGGCATCGAGATGGAGCGCGGCCATGACGGTGGCGCCGATCAACACCAGAGACGCACATACGAAGGCACTCGTGCCGGCGATGCGGTGCCAATGCCATCCTCGAGTGGCAGCTGGGCCGAGCCACGGTAGTCTGATCTCGGTCGTTTGTGCGTCAATACGCTTAGTTTGAATTCTTATGTCCAGCGCGGCTGGCTGTTTCAGCTCCTCCGGCGTGACAGACCGCATTGACACCGCCTCGGCGACGTCATCCGCAGTCACGTTCACCGCTCCGCGTTGCTCAGCAAAGAAGGTCGCCGCTCCTGCCAAGATGATGACCAGTCGCATCAAGCCACTCGACTGACCGGCGACCGCGATCAATGCCTCAGGCGTGAACAACGTTCGCGGATGTCCGCTCTCGAGCAGGCGGGCAATGACGAACCTTGCCACTTCTTCGGGCGCCAGTGGCTCCAATGTTACGGAGTGGTAAGTGTCCGAACATAGTGATAGCCGCTCAGGCAAATTCGGTAGGCCGCACATGATAATCGGGTTGCGGAGATTGAAAATCTGCTCGGTTTCAGATGCGGACAAAGCGGCCGCCTCATCGATGAACAGCACATCCCGAGTAGCCAAGTTGCCGAGCGGATCGCCGCTGTTAAAATGACGCACACTCACGCCCTGGCTTGTCAGGGTCCGATAGAGACTGCGTAAAAGCAGCGATTTTCCGGTCCCGGGCTGCCCTAGCAGGAGTAGTCGCCCGCGGTTTGCCATCGACAACAGTGCCTGCCGCTCCGCGTGTATCCACCCGGAGTGAGCAAACGCATGCTGCGGCAACGAATTGAGCTTGAACGCGGCTTGGGCGCCGCAAGACGTTGGCACAACCGACCTCAATAGCTGATCACGATTGGTGGCCGGCGTTGTTTCATACCGATACCGGCCACCATTTTTGGGAACTTAACCTACAACACGGCGCGGCGCTTCTGCTCGGTCGTCAGCTGCTCCGCGGTATAAGGCGCCGCAGCGGAATCATATTGCTTCCAGCCATCGGCTTCATACTCTGTCCGACGGGTAGTAAGATCCACGGGCATGCGGCCATCTAGAATGGTGTTGATACGTGCGGCTTGGGTTTCGTCGCTACGCACTGTGACCAGCGTGCCGCCGCGGCGGACGCCTTCTGCATGAAGGTGTGCGTCCGCTTCGGATACGCCGGCGCCAGTCAGTGATCCCACCAATCCGCCCGCCGCCGCGCCCACGCCTGCGCCGGTCAGTGCCGCCACAAGCCAACCAGCCGCAACAATCGGCCCAATTCCGGGGATGGCGAGCGCGCCGATGCCAGCGAGCAATCCCGCGCCACCACCCAATACGCTACCGAGTGATGCGCCTGTGCCGGCGCCAGTTGCGGCACCCTGGTCAGGGTCACCAGAGGTCAAGCCGGTGGCAGTGCCAGTCGAAGTTGGGGCGCCGTGCCTGCCTTCAGCGTCATTGGACACTAGGCTAATCTCGGAGTGTGGCACACCAGCGGCTTCTAACTGCTGGACTGCCTCAACCGCATTGGCGTGGTTGTCGTAAAGGCGAGTTATTGTCTGAGTTGCCATATTAGGTTCCTGAGCTTGCAGTAGCTTTTGTTCCTGGGTGGTGCCGGCGCCTTGTAGGCGCCGGCACCGATACGGCTAACTAGCGAGGGGCTGAGCCAGTCGGATTGGTGCCGGTAGTATTGGTGCCTAGCGTGCGGTCAATAGTCCGACCAGCTGCGGTGCCGGGTGGATTGCCTGGGGTACCGTCAGGCATGTTGGCTCCCGGGTTTGTGCCGGTTGTGTTTGTGCCCAGGGCGCGATCCATCGTGCGGGTTGCTGCCGTGCCTGGCGGATTGCCGTGGGTGCCGTCCAAGTTGCGCCCGATCGGGTTCGTCTGTGTTCCTTTCGAACCAACAGCCTGGTCGGTTGCCCGCCCTGCAGCAGTGCCCGGCGGGTTAGCCGTGCTTGCGGAAGAAGACCTCCTGCCGCCGTCCTGACCAACGTTGCCCTTGTAGTCGAGCCAGACTTCGGCACCTGTGCCGGCCTTTGTCGCCGTGCCGCGCCACACGCCACCATCATCCTTATGCAGCGCGCCAACGCCGCTGAAGCCGTGGCTCTCGATCCGACGCCGCGCTTCGCCTTCACTGAAGGAGTTTGCTCCCTTTGCCGGCTGGGGCGCGTTAGCATCCGTCGTGGCTACAGCCTGGTTGCGGTCGCCGGCGGCTGCTGCAGTACCGGTGTTGCGGTCCACGATGCCAGTGCCCGGTGTCGTTCCAGTGCTTGAGTTCACGCCAGGCATTGGAGCGTTGGACGTAGCACCCGGCGCTGTGTTGCCAGGAGTAACCGGACGGCTACTTGTCTGAGCAGATGCAGTGCCAGCAAGTAGCACGGCAGCAAGAGTGAGCGATTGAATCTTCATGGCATATCTCCGTACTTTTGTATTTTGCAAACAGTCTTGAGGACTTTGCATTATTTGAACTAACGACTTAGTTCACCCTGTTTATAACGCGTGACCATGGCAGAAGCAGGGCATTATAGTGGGCAAGAGACGTTGCTGAAAACCTAAGCTCTGACCTATGCCATCCATGCCTGATGTAAAAGGCTATTACTCGCCAGCTCGCAAATCGTGCCCGCAAATCGTAAACACGATTACGTGTAACGTCTGTTAGGCTCGCACGCAGAGGTGGGGTGAACCTAGATGATGTGCACACGACCGGCGCTCTAGGTTAACGATGCAATAGGGATGGCACTGGCGAGGGATGCAGCATTTGAGGTCTGCGCAGCGGTAGCTGTGCGCTAAATTCAGTCTCTTGCGGGAGTTCGACTGCTTGTCTTTCTCGGCACCGTCTATGGTAATCGAAACAGTATCAGTCCCTTGTTTCTCACAATCGAAAACTGAGCCAACTAAGGCGTTCCGAATACGGAAACGCGCGCCAAATTTCTAGAACTAGCCTTCCATCGCTACCGCCAATTCATACCGGACCGGTATCAACCAATGCAAAATGCCATTACATCATTAGAGATTCCGGTTCAATGGATTTCGAAGAGTTAGCCTGTTCATCTGCTAACTTCCCTACTATCTCATCAACTTTAAGATCATAATATTTTGTGCGTTCCTCCCAATTTTTTTCAAAGTAATTACTCTCAATAAGATTTGCCTTCATACAGGTAACATGGGATAATACATTCTGATTATAGTCGGTAACAAACGTCTTATTTGGATTATACGCTTGGCATAATGCCTCTGAGAAGATCATCCCGGCTCTTACCAGAAGCTTCATCTCGTCCATTCTTGTCTCCTATGAAGTCGATTAGCTTACGTTGGCAATTTAGTAGAGCAATCCATTTCTGCTGCTTAGTAGCGACCCCTCCAAGCCCGCTGATCCTCATCTCGGGACCGATCTGCGGCGCGATGGCGGTCTTGCTCGTAGCGAGCACTGTCCTCGCGTCGGTGAGGGTTACCATGTCGTTTGTCTCGGCGCCGATCCTCGAACCGACCTTGTTCAGCACGTTCTGAATCACGACGACCCTGCTCATAAATAGCGCGATCTCGCTCTTCCAATCTGGGATCAGCTCCCTGTCGGGGCAGGACCTGCTGTTGGATCGCCCGGCCAATATCGCCGATGTTCTGCGCGGTGGCTGGAGCCGCGAACGCGGCGACAGTAATTACCGCCGCAACGAACCTATACATTGTCTCGCTCCTCAATTGCCGACAGATTTGCCTAAGCGAATAGCCCATTATTGCCGAAGCTTGATTAACGAAGGGTGAACCATGTTTGGTTAGCGGCAGTCGTGGCGGAGGCTGGTTCGGCCGTCGGGACACGACCGCACCGCCGGCGCTGACATGGTCGCGGCTTACTCAAGCCACTCGGACGGCACTTGCTCAAATTGCACTCCCGCAGTCAGTCGCGCGTTGCGCACCATAAATCAAGACTTTCGGACAAAATGCTTGCGGGCCTGATTCCAGCAGGTTAGCTATGACCGAAAGCTATGACCGAAACCATCCCTGAAAACCGGCTCGGCTATGCTCGCGTCAGTACCTACGGTCAGACGCTCGATGCGCAGCTTGAGCAGTTGAAGGGCGACGGTTGTTCGACTGTGTTTCGTGAGAAAGCGAGCGGTGCGCAAGCTGACCGCCGAGAGCTGCAACAGATGCTGAAAGCCGTTCGACCCGGCGACCTGGTGACAGTGACGCGGATCGACCGACTTGCTCGATCCACTTTCGACCTGTTTGCCATTGTGAAGCAGATTACCGATGCCGGGGGGCAATTTCGATCTTTGGCCGAGCCGTGGGCCAATACCGGCACCAGCACGGGACGGTTGATGCTAGCCGTTCTCGGCGGTCTGGCAGACGTGGAACGCGATCTGATCCGCGTACGGACAGCCGAGGGCAGGACGAGGGCGAAGGCGCGTGGCAAGCACATGGGCCGACCGCCTGCCCTGACACTGCAGCAGCAGGCCGAGGCGCGGCAGCGACGGGCAGATGGCGCGACTCTGCAAGAGCTGGCTGACAGCTATAACGTGGGGCGCGCGACGATTGTTAGGACGTGCAGTATAGACTTGGCTACTGCTATTAACCCCATTGCCTAATTCTGAGCCACTATCAATGGAAAACTAAAGTTAACAAAAACTCACACTATATTCTAGAATTAGATATCCATTCCTCAATGTCAGGAAAGTCCCTCTTACAATTATAAATGATTTTATCATATATAATCTGATCTATTTCTTGGTGAAGTCCAAGCGATAAATAATAATTAACATTACTGTGTTTTATAAATACTATCCATTCGCCAGTAATTTTATTATCTGAAATTCTACTCTCTAAAGAATCATGCACAAGTCTATGAGAAAGCTCATTTATCATTTCTCTTGTTACTATAGGTGAGCCACCTCTAGTAAATATTTCATTGACCAGACGACCGGTTCCATTTTTTCCAAGGCCAAGCCTTATGTTATTAATTATAAATTTAGAAGAAAAGAAGTGCTGATGCCAAAGCCCCATGAGCGGTAAGTTCTTAAACTGTGTTGCTGGTTTAACACCGCTAATAATTCCATTCTCCAAATTGGAAATTGCTGTAAATATCTCACTCGGATCAATATCAAGAGCAACGTTATAGAGGAAAATCTCAAGTAAGAGATATTCTGATATTCTATTTTGAACTGGAGAACCGTACAGGTAATCTTTTGCGAGCTGTTGTAGCTGCATACTATTAACGGTAATATTCTGTTGATTATTAAAGTTTATATTATATTCCATCCTACACCTATGTATAAATTAAACTGTTGAGACTAATCCATAAGGTTATGATCTGAAACGGTCGTTTCAGATCGTAACACCATACAAGCAGATTGTCCCCTTGTTCGTTCGCATCATCATTCCCATATAAATGATGACTGTGGACTTGTAGCTCAACGGATAGAGCACCTGCCTAACGAACGGGAAGATGTGGGTTCGAATCCTACCAGGTATTGAAAGCCGCCACTCGAAAGAGTGGCGGCTTTTCCTTTGTCATAATATCCATACTCGGGCATCCCCTGGAATAATTCCAGAGCATAGAAACAGTCACTATACCGGCCGGTGGCAGGCCGGGGATTGTCGACTACAAACCGCCAGTATATCCACCCTTCCAAAAGGCCGAGGCGGTCCGCCAAATACTTGACCGTGCCACCATCCCCGCCGATGCAGATGCATGAACGACGACATTCCACAACCCGCGCCCAAGGGACCCCAACCCGAGGCCAAGCCACCTCGCGTTCAACCCAGGATCAAGGCGGCGCCGAAGCTGGGGCAACTCTACTGGTGTGACTTTCCCCAGGATGCCCAGCTG
>JBPBPY010000331.1:0-6862 GCA_050954505.1 Janthinobacterium lividum | reverse complement strand
TGGCCATCGGCAGGAACACGCCGGCGGCAATCAACTTGCCATCGTTGCCGACGATGCGCAGCAGTGTTTCGAATTGCAGCACCGTGGTGCGGTCGCCGGCGTCGAGCACCGGCTGGACATGCAGCACGAAGCGGCGCTGGCGAATGACTTCGGCCAGCAGTTCGGTCCATTGCGAGGCTGGATAGGCCAGCCGCTCGAAGTCCAGTTTCGGTTCGTGGATGTGGACGGCGTTGGCGCCCTTGACCTGGGCTGCGCGCAAGGCCATGTCGGCCTGCGCCAGCAGTTGGGGCAGGCTGTGGCCATCCTGGATGGTGATGCCGATGTGGCAGACTTCTTCGGTGTCGACCAGGCCGCGCTCGAACAGCCCGGCCAGTGCCTGTGCCAAAGCCTGGCCGGTTTCCACGGCATCGCTCTGGGTGACGTCGACCAGCACGACAGCAAAATTGGCACCGGTGAAGTGCGCGCTGATGGTTTCGCCCGCCGGGCTGCTGGCACAGACCTCGGTGATGGCTGCTGCCGCAGCACGCAGCAATTCATCGCCAGCCTGGTAGCCCAGGCGTTCGTTCAAGGACTTGAACGCCTTGAGCTCGATGAAGATCAGGGCGCTGGGCAAGGTGTCTTCATCGGACTCGATCATCTGCTTCAGGCGCATGTCGAAAAAGCGCCGGTTGGCCAGGCCCGTCAAGCCGTCGCGAAAACTGTCCGACCGCAGGCGCTCGATGGCCGAGGTTTGTTCGTCGAACATTTCCTTGATCTTGCGCGTCATGCGGTTCATCGCCACCACCACGCTGCGCAATTCGACGGTAAACGGCAGGCGCGCCTGCTCCGGATATTCGCGGTCGCAGATGGCGGTCGCCTGGGCTTCCACGGTGCGCAGCGGGCGCAGGATGAAATGCAGCGCCAGCATGCCGAGCAACGATGTGATGATCGATGCGGCAAAGAACCACCAGAAGGAATTGATGCTGTTGTGCCACAGGGTCAGGTAAGCCTGTCCCGGATTGGCTGCCACGCTGACCGAGCCGGCCTGCTGCCAGCCAGCCATGACCAGCGCTTCTCCGCGCGGCGTCTCGAGCGGGAACATGCGGGTAAACCAGGCTGGCACGCCGTCGACCTTCACCGGTGCAACCCGGCGCACCAGGGTTTTCCCGTCGACCGCCACCAGCGCCACTTCGCGATAGTAGCCGCTGTCGAACACCGCATTGATCATGCTTTCGACCACGGCATGGTCGCCACCGGCAATCGGCGGCGACAGCGACAGACCCAGCGAGGTCGCTGTGTCCTGCGAGATGGTGCGCAGCTGGGCGTTCAGATAGGCGCGGGTATCGGTGACGCTGATGGCAATGGTGCCGGCAAACAGCATCACGAACAAGGCGGCAATGACCAATGCAAGCTGTCGTAATAACGTCATGGCGAAACCTTTGAAAAAGAAATGAAGTTGGTCATGAGGACGGTCATGAGGACACATTGGCCCGCGTTGGCGTGTGCAGCGTTCATTGGAATTCGTTGCCCATGCGTTGCTTGAGGTCGCGCCAGAAACCGATGTTGCTTGAGCCGCCGGCAACCGGTTTGCCATCGCCGCGTTCCTTGGCCAGCCACAGGCCGGCTCCATTGAAGCTGTAGACCGGCGTCAGGTCCGGGCGCTGGCTTGCCGGCTTGATGTCCGGGATCAGGTTGTCGAGCACCAGCGGCATGGCGCTGGCGGTGGCGTAGTAGGTCAGCACCATGTGGGCTTCGGTTACCGGGTTGTTGGTGCGCGCGCGGACGTAGGTGATTTTCAGCTTGTCGACCGGCACGCCAAGCGAGACCAGCGTGAAGTATTTGGCAATCGAAAAATCTTCACAGTCGCCGCCATTCGAAGCCAGCATTTCTGCCGGCGTGGCCCAGTAGTCTTCCTTGCCCCAGTGCTCGATATCGGACAGAAAAGGAATCTGGTTGAAAAAATCGTTGACCAGTTTCAGCTTCGACAGCTCCGCTTCGCGTGCAGCCGGGGACCCCAGCAGGCTTTGCCAGGCGAGCAGCCGCTTGCGGGCGTCTGGCCCATAGCGGCGCTCGGCGCCGGCGAGCACCTTTTCGGAAATGGTGATGGCGGTTTCATCGGACCAGGCGCCATGCGTCGTGAAGCCGGTGGCAAGCAGGCATGCCAGCAGCAGGAGCACATGGAACAGGGACTGCAGCCTTGCGCACCACGGCTGCTGCCGTGCCGCCAGCATGCCGGCTGCACCAATGCGGCTTCGATGGAAAGCACGGAGGAATGCAGAACGGGTGGAAGAAACGACAGGAGAACGAACGGGCTGGGCCCGGAGTCGATCCGGGAGCCGGGAGATGGCGTTGCCCGGGTGCGGACCCGGGCTGGCCTCAGTCAGGCGCGCCATGAAGGGGAATCATGAGGCGGCCAGCGAGGCAATCGAGCGGCATCTGAAGCGGTGCCGCCCATGACATCATTGTGGCGCTGCCATTGACGCTTCCGGACGTGGCGTCACGCCCAGTGCCGGCAGCAGGCGACCCATGTCGCTGAGTACCCGGTATTGGGCGTATTGCTCCAGATACTGTCCGCTGACGTAGTTGGTTGCGGCGGTAAACGATTCATTTTCCGAGTCGAGCATGTCGAGCAAGGTGCGCTGGCCGATGCTGAACTGCTTGATGTAGGCGTCGCGGGTGAGCGCACTGGCGCTGGCATGTTCGCGCAGCTCCGGCAGGCGGCGGCGCACCGAACTCAAGGCATTCCATGACAGCTGCACACTCTGGCGCAGCTGCTGTTCGCTGCGACGGGCCACTTCACGCGCTTCGTCGCCCAGCAGCATGGTTTCGCGCACGCGGGCATTGTCGCCGCCGCCGGTGTTGAGCGTGTAGCGCATGCGCACCATGGCGTAGCGATCTTCGTTGGTGCCCGGCACGCCGTCGATGTTATTGTTCTTGCTGGCGCCAATCTGGAGGTCCACACGTGGCCACAATGTCGACTTCGCCGCGCGCGTCTGCGCACCGGTGGCTTCAATGTCCGAACGGGCCGAACGCAGGATCGGGTTATTGTCCAGCGCAATCTGCATCGCTTCGTCAAGCGACTTGGGAACTTCCACCAGCAGCGGATCGGTTTGCTTGCTCAGGTTGACCGGCTCGACGCCGACAATGCGCAGGAAATTGATTTCGGCATCGCGCTGGTTGGCTTGCGCCGACACCAGGTTGGCACGCGCGAGCGCATACCGCGCATCGATCTGGTCGAGATCGGCGCGCCGGCCGACACCGCTTTCACTGCGGATCTTGATCTGGTCGAAGGTGCGCAGATGCACTGCCGCATTGTCGGCTGTGAGCGCAGTGATTTCGCGCAGGCGCAGGACTTCGAGATAGGCTTCAACGGCGCGCAGGCCGGTAACTTCGGACGTACCGGCAACCCGGCTGGCGGCCGAGTCCAGGCGGGCCTGGTTGCGCTCGACTTCGCTGCGCACGCCATAGCCGTCGAACAGCATCTGGGTCAGGGTGATCGATGCCTCATTACGGGTGAAGGTCGATTCCGCACCGGGCTGGCGGGTGGTGTCGTTTTCACTGTATTCGCGTCCGCGTCCCAGTGCCAGGTCGATACGGGGAAAGTAGCCACCCTTGGCGCCAATCAGTGCTTCATCGATCGACGTTCGATGCTTGGCATCGATCAGGACATCGGAATTGTTTTGCAGGGTTTGTTCGACTGCTACTTTAAGGGACTGGGCCTGAGTGCTGGCACTGAACATCAAACCTGCCATCATCAAACTCGAAGAAAGCGCAAATACCGCCTTGACTGCCATAGTGATTTTTCCAGTGTAGAGTAGTACGACGTCTCGTTTTGCCGATTTGGCCCGTTGCCGGGCACCTTTGTGGGCCAACACTGCGCCCCGGCTTTTTTAACACGAACAGTTGCACAAGCTTTTGATATTCCAAAAATTTGGTTTTCCGAATCTTACATGCGTTATGTGGCAATTTTGGTCATAAGACATGTTTTTTTCACTAAATTTTGCAATCAGGAGCTTTAATGCAACAGAAATTTGCAAATTCATCGGACTGTGAATCCTCCTTGCGCCTGCGACGATCACTGGCGCAAGGAGGCAACTGCACATCAGTCCGTTTTCAAATTACCTTCGTGCAACAAGGTCTGGATCAACTGCACATTGGTGTGACCGGCCAGCAAATCGACATTGACAAAAGTGATTTTCTGGTCGACCGGTGCGCCGGCGCCTTCGGAGTGCACCTCCAGCACGGTGTTGGCACCGTCCTTGGTGAAGTTGAGGAAATTGCCGAGATTGCCTTGCGAAGTGGAGGTGCCGTCGACACCCTTGTGCTCGCCTTGCAGCAGATCGGACAGGTCGAGCACATCATGCTGCGCGACGCTGAAGTCGGTGATCTTGTCGTTCGGCACGCTGCTGCCGGCTTGATCGCCCTTCAGGAAGCGGAAGGTATCCGCACCAGCACCACCGCTCATGCTGTCCGAACCCCGTCCACCGATCATGATGTCGTCACCGGCGCCGCCGACCAGGATGTCGTTGCCGGCACCGCCGCTGAGGAAGTCATTGCCCGCCCCACCGGAGAGATAGTCATTCTGTGCCGTGCCGCTCAAGGTATCGGCGCCAGCTGTGCCCTCGGTGATGTGCTGGATATTGTCCAGCACGGCGATGTTGAGCGTTGCGTTCGTGGTGTCGTGGTCGGCATCCTGCAGAGCATAGGTGAAGCTGTCGACCTGGTTGCCTGTCACATCGTTTGGCGAGGTGTAGGTGTAGGCGCCGGTATGGGTGTCGACGGTAAGGATGCCGCCCATGGCACTGGTGAAGCTGATCGAATGCGTGCTGGCATCGGCGTAGTGGACAATGCCGCCGCTGGTCACCGAAGCGACTGCATCGTAGGCAGCGCCGTCGGCACCAAAATTGGCGGTGGTGATGAGGTTGCCGCCAGCCTGCACCGGGGCATGGGACAACAAGGCGTTGGGCAGGTCGGCCACGACCGAGGCCTGGTCCGGTGCGATCTGGATCGATTGCACGCCGTCGTAGGCAACCGGTGCCAGTTGTGCCACGGCGCCGGCACCTTCGGTATCGATGCCATAGGCGTACGAGACGATCTGGTTATCGGTGAGGAATTTTTCCCACGAAACCTGTTCGGCAGAGTCGATGCCGACGCTGACTGCGGCGCCGGTCAGCGAGCCGGCAATATTCGGCGCGCCGTCGGAGATGAAGTACGACACATTCTGGCCACCATCGATCTTGTGAGCGGCATCGCTGGTGAATGCCGACTCGGCAATCTTCAATGCGACGTCATAGTTGGTTGCGCTGCCGCCGGCATTGTTGGCCAGGCCGTTGATCAAGGTGATGGCCTGGTTGGCAGTAAGCCAGCCATCGCCGAGCGTATGGCCGACCGTGTTGAAGGTGACCAGGCGTACCATGACATCGCCGGCATCGTCGTAGGCCTTGATCAGTCCTTCGATGGCCGATTTCGCCACCGCCAGTTTCGACAGCGCTCCACCGGCGGAGTCGTTCATGCTGCCCGACAGATCGAGCACGACCATCAGGTTGGTGGCCAGCGAGCTATGGTCGGCAACGGTATTGCTGACCAGGGTGCCTGCCTTCGGGCTGTCATCGACAATGTTGACCGACAGCGTGCTGGTGGTGCTGTCGCCTTGCGGGTCGGTCAGCTTGACGGTGATGTCGTCGAACTTGCTGCCCGCATCAGCCGCACCCGGTGCGCCATTGGCCTGGGCGCCGTTGAGGTGATAGCTGTAGCTGACCACGCCGGTGCTGGCGTCGTAGGAGGTCACCGTCAACGTGTTGTTGAGCGTGGTGCTGATGACCTGCGGAGTGAAATGCCCGCTCGAATCGATCACCGAGATACCGTTCAAGGTCAGGCCGGCAATGCCGTCGACACTCTTGACTGTGAAGGTGCCCTGCCCTGTCAGCGCAGCAGCATTTGGATCGGTGCCATGTGCCAGGTTGGCTTCATACACCGTCAGTTCACCGCCGCTGGCCTTTGGCGTCAGGTCGCCGATAGTTGGCGTATGGTTGTCGTTGTCGATAATGGTGCCGATGCCGCTGGCGCTGCCAACGGTGAGCTTCAGGGTTTCGGTCGGCTCCCAGATGGTGTCGTTGACGGTTGGCACCAGCACATTGAAGCTGGTCACGCCGGCAGGCACATTGATGGTGCCGTTCGGATTCATCATCACGCCATTGGTGAATGTCGGCGCGGTGTAATCGGCCGGGCTGGCAAAACCGACGCCGGTTTGTCCGCCGAGCGTGAAGCTCATCACTGTCGCGGTGGTCGATGTGTTCGACAGCGTGACCTGATAAGTCAGGGTCTGGCCTTCATCGACAGTGTTGCCAACTACGGTAGTAGCGGTCGGCACATTGGTATCGGTAATGAAGCCGGTGCCGGTGACGCCACCGATCGTCAATGGCAGCGATTCACTGTTTTCATAGACGTTGTCGATAACGGTGCCGACGGTGACGGCAAAGTTGGTTACGCCAGCTGGCACGGTGATCATGCCGGTTGCCGCGTTGTAGGTTACGCCATGGTCGAAGGTTGGCGGCGTGGTGTAGTCATTGGCGCTCGCGGTACCGCCACCCAAGGCAAACGTGAACGTTGTCGTCGTCGTCGATGGATTCGACAGCGTGACGTTGTACACGAGTGGCGTGCCTTCGGGCACACTGTTACCCGCTACGCCCGGTGCGCCGGGTTCGACGGTAATCACGGTTGGCACGTTGGTGTCGGTGATGAAACCGGTGCCGGTTACGCCGCCAATGGTCAGTGGCAGTGTTTCGCTATGTTCGTAGATGTTGTCGATGACGGTGCCAACAGTGACAGCAAAGTTCGTCACGCCAGCCGGCACGGTGATCATGCCGGTCGTGGCGTTATAGGT
>JBPBPY010000239.1:0-6876 GCA_050954505.1 Janthinobacterium lividum | reverse complement strand
GACCCACTGCAGGCAATCGAGTTCACGCCGGGTCAGCTTCACCCGCAGCGCTGGAACGTGTTCACGTTCGGCAAGGAATTTCAGTGCCGATTCAAACGCATGATCGCGGATCAAGGCCAAGGCCGAGAGCGTGGCAAAATCCATCACCCGCTCGGGCACCACATCGACAAAACTGATGATGCCGAATTCTCCAGATAGTCCATGCATGGGAAAACTCACGCCCGAGCGCATGCCGCATTCATCGGCCCATTCATAAAATGCCGCATGCTGCTCACTGCGCTCAGTGCGGCTTTTCCACACCAGGGGCACGAGGTTCTGGGAACAATGCGATACGATGGGATCAATGCGGTGCATCTGCTCGTCGGCATATCTTTGCCGCCACGCGCGGGAATAATTGGTGTTGATGAAAGCATGGTCGAAGGACGCATTGCGGTGCTTCATCAAGCCAAAGTAATACGTTGGAAAGCCCATCTCGGTTGTCAGGGCGGTAAAAACCGTTTGCCATTCCTGCACGGTCTGGCAGGCAAACAAAGAGTCAAGGAGTTCGAGCGAGACCATGTCGGATACAAACCGGTTCGTTTGAAAGTTGGAAGTTGATGCGGGACAGCGTGACTGCAAGCAGGAGACCATCCGCACTACAGCCAGGACCTGGCATGCTTACGGAATTACGTGTGTCAATCCTCGCCACGTTGATTGTTCTTGAACAGCAGCTTTCTTTTTCGGCCGGCTAGTTCAAACCTCGATCCAGCAGGCAAAAATCGGCTGGCCATCGATGATCACTGGCGGCCCGGCGCGATGGGCCTGAAAACCGGCCTTGCGCAACAAGCGTTCAATACCGATCGGTGAAACCGTGATCAGACGCTTGGCGCCCAGCGATACCGCACAGGCAATCGATTCCTGCAGCAAGCGAATTGCTACAGTTGAAGAAAACTGTCCGAGCGCCGAGGTCTTGCGCTGATTGAAATCCATGGCGGCAAAACGGGAGAGCTCCCAGATCTCCGACGAGGCGGGAACCGGCAAGCCATTGAGCAATTGTGGAAAAACTTCACCCAGCAGGTAAGGTTTGTCGGTAGGCAGCAGGCGTGCGCAGCCATTGACATGGCCTTGCTCATCCTGCACCACGACATATACCGTGTCGGGCCGGTCGAATTGGTCTGCTTCTGTACCCTGCTCATTTTCGAGTTGCCATCCAAGTGTCTCGATGAACACCTTGTGACGATAGCTGGAAACCTGTGAAAACAGTTCCTTCGAAAAAAAATCAGTCGTGCCAGAAAGAAAATTCATCGCCGCCCCTGAGAGAGTTTTTCTACCGAGAAATTCTCTTATGAAACGGCGATGAATGTAACTGTCAACTTTGACAGTTTTGCTGTCTGATTTCGGCAGCAATGCCAGTGTCAGTCGATGTAATCGATATGCAGGTGTTTCTGGACTGCGGATTGCCAGTCAAACGAATCGATGAAGACTTCCAGCAATGCCGAGGTTTTGGCGAACCCAAGATCACATTTGCTGCTGTCCAGCAACATAATATTGCGCCGCGGCTCGCTTACCCGAACGATCTGCATGGGCATGTCCTTGATATTCAGCTGCCAGTCCCAGCCCAAGGTAATGGCAGGCTGTGTCTGCGTCATCCATTCGGTGTAACCCGTGATATCGGTCACGACCGCCCCCATGGATGCGTCCATGGGCATGTCTTCATCGAAGCCCGATATCAGATGTTCCAGTGCCATGCGTTTGACGCCTTCATACATCAGGCGAACGTAACCATCATCGGACACGGTGAAAGCGGTGTCCGACAGGGATGATTCCATCGACAACGATGAAGCTTTATGCTGGTTCATAGAGTGGCCACCCAATGATTAGAAAGTGGGAAAACGCGCGTGGCAATTCGATTCCTGTTGCAAGTATAGGCAAAAATGCCACACGGCGAAACCTGTACACAAAAACGTGCGGATTCTTGCACAGAATCAAGGCTTCAATGTTAGCGCAAACATTGGCCGTCTGTTATCATTGATACAATTAGTTTCTTCATTACAATAACATGATAAATTCAAATAGTATGGTTTTTTCATTTTTTTACCGAGTCAAATTTTCGCTTTGACCCCCTTCGTCATGCAGCAATTTTCACCATGCGTGTCTGCTTCATTGCCTTACTGCCGTTGCGGCGGTCGTCATGGATAATTGGCAGGAAGAGCAGATACAGTCCCTGCTGAACATCGATTCGGAAGCGTCTTTTTTCAAGGAGCTCAACCAGATCGCCCGTGGTCTCGGCTTTGAATATTGTGCGTATGGCATGCGCCTGCCGCTGCCGGTTTCCGCACCCAAGCTGGTCATGCTGAACAACTATTCGAGCGCGTGGCAGCAACGTTATGCCGAGCAAAATTATCTTGCCATCGATCCGACCGTCGCCCACGGCATGCGCTCGGTGGCGCCATTGATCTGGTCGGAAAATGTGTTTGCCAATTGCCGGCCATTTTGGGAAGAAGCCCAGGCCCAGGGCCTGCGCGTCGGCTGGGCCCTGGCCTGCCATGATGCCCGCGGCATTGGCGGCTTGCTGAGCCTGTCACGCGCGGAAGATCCTCTGACTGCCAAGGAACTCGATTCGATATCTCCGCGCACGCACTGGCTGACCCAGATCGCCCATCAAAGTCTGGCGGGTTTGCTGGTGGCCGAACACATGCCGGAGGCAAATGTGCAACTGACCAGCCGTGAAGTCGAGGTGTTGCGATGGACTGCCGATGGCAAGACCTCATGGGAGACCAGCGACATCATGAATATCTCCGAGCGTACGGTGAATTTTCATATCAATAACACGATGGCGAAACTCGGCGTCTCGAACAAGACTGCGGCGGCAATCAAGGCGGCGATCCTCGGCTTGCTGGGTTGAATGCCATGCCTGCTGGCGTCGTCGGTGCAATGCTCTGGCCGCGCAGTTTATACTTCGCCCAACCCCAGCAACCCAGGAGAGCAACATGGCCAGCATCGACGATTTCGTCAACAAGCAGAAGGAAGGCGCGACCTTCGTGATCAGCGCGCAAATGCTGCGCATGCCGGCAGAAGAATTCGACGTTGTGGCACAACTTTGGTTCGATGATGGGGGACCCGGATTCAACGTCATCGGCATGCCGCATCGCACCGTCATCGATGGCGAGTTCCTGATCAGCCGCGTAACGGTCACCAGGACGGTGTCGCTGAAACAGAAACCGCAGACCTGACGCGCACGTCAGGTCCGTTGGATTTCCTGAGAGTGCACCAGGCAACTCCGGCAACGCTGGCAACGCTTGCTCACGGCGACCAGAGTGCGCAATCCAGGAAGACTTCCGTGATCATCAACTGCCCATTGCGGCGCTGGAAAATCCTGCGCCGTGCATGAAGCGGCTGGTCCATCGCTGGCACACCGAGCGCCAAAGCCGCCCGCACCATCAAGGGATGGCGCGCATGCAGGCGGGCGAACGCGAAACCACCGCCGGTGACTGCCGGATCGTTGAACAGCCGGTTGCCGATCGAGCGGTTGCCCAGCGCAGAAAAATACGGCCAGTCGCTGCGGCTGGCATCGAGCGCCATGACGGTATGGGCGAAGATCACGGCGCGCTGATCGGCAAACAACAGCACATCGCGTTCGATCACGCGGGCGCGCTGCGGCAAGCCCAGCGCTCTTGCTTCATCCTTCAATGCCACGGCACTGCGCTGACACAGACGCAGCACGCGAAACGCCTGGCAATGCGCTGTCAGCCTGGCGGTCAGCGAACCATGATCGCCGAGCCAGTGCCATAACGTCGAGGATCGGCGCAGTCCTGGCGCGTGCGCCAGCCAGCGCTGGTGCTTGATGCGTTGTGCGGCTTGCCCGTCAGGCATGCGTGCGTTACGGGAGAAATCAGGCTGTTCCTGCATGGCCCACGCCGGCATCCAGGCCTGGCGCCACGAGCATGGGCTGCAGCGATTGCCAGACAGTTGCTGCAGTCATGTGTTCCATGCAGTGGTGGTGGCCCAGCGGACATTCACGCTGGCGGCATGGAGAACAGTCCAGCCGCAAAGACAGCGACACGGCGAGGTCGGAAAATGGCGGCGCATGTTCCGGGCTGGTCGGGCCATACAACGCCACGATCGGCCGGTTCAATGCCGAAGCGATATGCAGCAGGCCGGAGTCGTTGCTGACCATGGCAGCGGCTGCACCAATGAGTGCGATTGCCTGTGCCAGCGAAGTGCTGCCCGCCAGGTTGCGTACCGCAGGCGCCAATGCGACGATGTCTTCGCACACAGGCTGATCCTTGCCGGAACCAAGCAGCACCACCTGCGTGCCCGGATGCCACGCTTGCACAAGATCGGCCAGTGCGGCGAAATGCGTTGCCGGCCAACGTTTCGCCGAGCCGAATTCCGCCCCTGGCGCAAACACCACCAGCGGTCTTGCGCGCGTGAGCTGCAAGGCTTCCAGCACGCCGTCGACCTGTGCCGTTGTCACGCGCAATGCCGGGCGCGGCAAATCTGCCGGCGCTGCTGCTGCCGGCGGCAAGGCCAGCGCGGCATAAAACGGCACCATGGCGCGTTTTTGCGCACCGCTGTCGTGATGGATCACATTGAGCAGGATATGCCTCTGTTCGCCCAGATAGCCAATGCGGCGCGCAATGCCGGCCAGCCAGGGAATCAAGGCAAACTTCAAGGTGTTGGGCAACACATACGCTGCTGCGTAGTCGCGCTTGCGCAACAGGCGCGCATACCGCCAGCGCTCGCGCAATTGCAGTGCGCCATGGCGAAATGGCGCCTCCAGCACACTGTCGACCTGCGCCATGGCACGCCACACCGGTGCCACCCAGGCCGGTGCCAGCACATCGATTGGCCAATCCGGGTGCTGGGCGCGCAGCAATTGCAGCAGCGGCTGTGCCATGACGGCGTCGCCGATCCAGTTGGGCGAAATGACCAGCAAGCGGCGGGCGCCGCGTTTTTCGCGAAACTCCGGCTGGGCATCGATCACGGCGGCGGGTGCATGCGCCCTGCTCTCGCTCTCGCGCTCGCGCATGTCGGCACTCATGCAGCAGCGACCTTGTCGGTCTTCTCGAACTGCAGGTGGTACAGGTTGGCATAGGTGCCGCCGGCGGCCAGCAATTGCGCATGCGAACCGATTTCGACAATCCGTCCGGCCACCAGCACCACGATGCGGCTGGCGCGCTCGATGGTCGAGAGGCGGTGGGCAATGACCAGCGTGGTGCGGTTGCGCATCAAGCCGTCGAGTGCCGCCTGGACCGCACGTTCGGATTCGGAGTCGAGCGCCGAAGTGGCCTCGTCGAGAATCAGCACCGGCGCATCCTTGTAGATGGCGCGCGCAATGGCCAGGCGCTGGCGCTGGCCGCCAGACAGGCGCATGCCATTGTCGCCGATGGCTGTCTCCAGGCCCAGCGGCAAGCCGGCAATCACATCGGCAAGATGGGCGGCCTGAGCGGCGGCGAGCACGCGGGCACGGTCCGGGTTTTCATCGCCGTAGGAAATATTGGCCGCCACCGTATCGTCGAACAGCACCACGTTCTGGCTGACCATGGCAATCTGCGCACGCAGGCTCAGCAGCGAAATGGCGCTGATGGGCACGCCGTCGAGTTCGATGGCGCCGTTGCCAAGCTGGTGGAATTCCGGCACCAGCGAAACCAGGGTCGACTTGCCGCCGCCCGACATGCCGACAAAGGCAATCGTTTCACCGGGCATGATTGCAAGATCGATATGGGACAGCGCCGGCTGGGCCTGGCCCGGATAGGTGAAACCGACATCGATGAAATCGAGCCGGCCAGCCGCGCGCTTGTCGAGCGTGATGCCGCTGGTGCGCTCGGGCGCGGCATCGATCAAGCCGAATACTGCTTCGGCTGCCGACAGACCGCGCTGCAGCGGGCCATTGACTTCGGTCACGCGTTTCAAGGGTGCCAGCAGCATCAGCATGGCAGTGATGAAGGAGACAACGCCACCGGCCGTGGCATTGCCCTGGCTCGATTGCACCAGCGCGATCATGATCACTGCGGCCACAGCGGCAGCGGCCATGATCTGGGTGATCGGCACGGTGGCCGCCAGCGTGCTGGCCATGCGCATGGAGTAGCGGCGCAGCGTCGCAATGCGCTGCTCGAAGCGCACGTTTTCATACTGATGGCCACCGAAGATCTTGATGACCTGCTGGGCGCGCGTGGTTTCCTCGATCACCTGGGTCAGCTCGGCATTGACGTCGAGATATTCGCTGGTGAGCCGGCGCACGCGCTTGGAGGTCTTGCGCACCACGAATGCCGTCAGTGGCAGCAGCACCAGGGCAATGATGGTCAGCTGCCAGTTAATCCACAGCAGGTAACCCATCAGCACGACCACGGTCAGGGTGTCGCGGATCAGCGAGGTCAGCACGTTGCGCACCATGTCGATGATCTGCTGGGCTTCGAACATCATCGAGTTGATGACCTTGCCTACCGATGTATTGTTGTAGAAGTCGGCCGGTACATCGAGCAGGCGGCGAAACATCTGCGCGCGCAGTTCCGACAGCAGCGCCGACGTCACCCAGGTCATCATGTAGGTGGTCATGTAGGTCGAGGCGCCGCGCAGGATGAAAATGCCGATCACGCCCACCGGCACCATCCACAGCGCAATCGTGGGCCGGTTGACAAACCCGTGATCGAGCAAGACCTTCAACACTGCCGGCAACATCGGTTCGGTGGAAGCGGTCAGCACCATGCCCAGCAAGGCCATGGCCAGGCGCGCCTTGTAGGGCGCCAGCATGCCGCTGGCGCGGCGCAAGTGGGGGGGAATACGGTCAAACAAACTCATCTTGGACAAACTTTGCAAGCCATGTGGTCAATCATGCGGGGTTTCCCGATAAAATGCCAACCTGATTTAACGATTCCCGGCGCCGGACTGCGGCAT
>JBPBPY010000315.1:0-6884 GCA_050954505.1 Janthinobacterium lividum | reverse complement strand
CAGCAGCATGCGCCTTCGCAGCCTGTTCAATCCTGCTGCGACTCTTCCGCTTCAGCCGGCCAGTCGCGGATGTAGGCCTTGAGCATCTTGTTTTCAAAGCTCTGGGCTTCGAAGACGGCCTTGGCCACATCGTAGAACGACATCACGCCCAGCAGGGTGCCGGCGTTGACCACTGGCACGTAACGCGCATGGCGCTCGAGCATCAGGCGCCGCACTTCATTGATGTCGGTATCCGGCGTGATGGTGATCGGGGCATCGTCCATGTGGCGGCGTACCGTGGCGTCACCCACCACGCCACTGTTCTTGTGAATGGCGCCCAGCACTTCGCGAAAGGACAGCATGCCGACCAGTTCGCCGAACTCCATTACCACCAGTGAACCGATATCCTTTTCTGCCATGGTGTCGATGGCATGTTGCAAAGGGGTTTCCGGCGTCACCGTGTACAGGATGTTGCCCTTGACCTTGAGTATTTCAGAAACTTTCATGTCGCCTCCGCCGGTTGTTTTCTAAAGAGCAGCTCGAATTCCTCTGTGCCCGGCGCACTCAACTGCCATTCGCAGGCGAGGCTCCTGTTGCAATGTATCTCAACAACGCATAAAAATCCAGCAACGGCTGCATGTTGGCCGGCAGTGTGTTTCGGGGCAATGCGCTGGCCTTGTTGTCGACTGCCACCTGGCGCTTGCTTGCAGCGGTTATCCACCTTGCTGTGCAAGCGTGGTGCAGGCATGCATGCAGCGCCGTGGCGCCAGACGCCTTCAGGCCGGGTTCAGTGCGGCACGGCCAGTTCCAGGTCGGCCTGGCGGCGGTTGAGCCGCTCTTCGAAATAGTCGGTCAGGGTCATGTTCAAGCCGTGCTCCACCGCGGCTTCGACGCGCTGTGCCAGGCCTTCGTCTTCGGTGGCCTGGAAAACAAACAAACGATACACATCGGCCAGGCGCAGCTCGCGCGGGTTGACCACCATGGTCCATCCATCGACGCCCTCGACCACGCGTTTGCCGAATTGCAGACGCGGCACCACCTCCGGCTTGATGCGGCCAACCCAGCCGAGGTCCAGCATCTTCTGCAGCATGTCTTCGGCTTCGTCATAGCCCAACTGGGTGGCCTGGCGCATGGCGGCCGCCGCCACCACCGACTGGGCGTCGCGCGTGCGCGCGGCGTACAGCACCTGCAGCAGCCTGACGGCATCGACGAATTCGCTGCCCGGCGCGCCGACATGCCACCATCGCTCATGCTTGACGATCGGCAGCGCCGCCGACAGCAAGGCGCCCACCAGCGTGATGAACCAGCCGACGTAGATCCACACCAGGAAGATCGGAATGGCCGCCACCGCGCCATACACCATGGTGTAGGTATGGAAATTGGTGATGAAGATGGCAAACAGCCGCTTGCTGATTTCGAACGCCACCGCTGCCACCGCGCCACCCCAGGCAGCGTCGGGCCAGGCGATGACACGGTTTGGCACCACCACATACAGCAGCGTGAAAGCGCCCCAGGTCAACAGCGTCGACACCAGCGTGTAGAACACCGAACCGACCATGGCCGAGGCGCCGACCAGTCCATTGGTGGCAGTCAGAAGGTAGGCGGTTACGGAAAATGAAAACCCCAGCAGCAAGGGGCCCAATGTGATGACGGTCCAGTACATGATCACGCGCTGCACCAGCGGGCGCGGCGAGCGCACGCGCCAGATGCGGTTGAAAGTGCGGTCGACCATGCCGATCATGGAAATGGCGGTGATGATCAGGAACACCGCGCCAAATGCGGACAGCCGCGTGGCCTTGGTGGAAAACTGCGTCAGGTAGCCAAGGATGGTGTTGGCAATGTTGGGCGGCATCAGGTTGCGCAGGAAATAGGCTTCCAGCGCCGTGCGAAAGGAATCGAACAGCGGAAAGGCGGTAAAGATCGCCAGTGCAATGGTCAGCACCGGCACCAGCGCCAGCACCGAGGTATAGGTCAGGCTGCCGGCCACCTGCGGCAAACGCTCTTCGGCCACGCGCCGGGCGGCAAACTTCAAAAGGTCGCGCGCCTGGTCCCACGACAAACCGGAAGACAGCGCCCGCATGGTCTTCGGCACTGCCGCGCGCAGTCGCACACGGGCCGGCGCGCGCCGAGCACGCTGGACCCTGGCCGGGCCGGCTTGCGGGTCCAGACGCGGTTGCGCCGTGCCTTTCAATTTGTTCGATAGCGGTTCGGTGAACTCTGGCATTGGCTTGGTTTCAAGGGGTCGGCAAACCATCCTATAATACCAAGCATGACTGATTCCAAGCTGACCATCCTCGTATTGTTTTATTCGCGTCAAGGCGCCACCCGCGAGCTGGCCCAGCTCATCTCGCAAGGCGTGGCCAGTGTGCCCGGCTGTGAAGCGATGGTGCGCACCGTGCCACCGGTTTCCACCGTTACCGAGGCCACCGAACCGGAGGTGCCGGCCAGCGGCGCACCGTATGTGGAACTGGCTGACCTGGCCACCTGCCATGGCCTGGCGCTGGGTTCGCCCACGCGCTTTGGCAACATGGCCGCGCCCATGAAATATTTTTGGGATGGCACCAGTGCCGAATGGCTTGCTGGTACGCTGGCCGGCAAGCCGGCATGTGTCTTCACTTCCACCGGCAGCCTGCATGGCGGCCAGGAAAGCACCTTGCTGTCGATGATGTTGCCGCTGCTGCACCATGGCATGCTGCTGCTCGGCTTGCCGTACACCGAAGCCGCGCTGATGACCACTGCTTCGGGTGGCACGCCATACGGTGCCAGCCACTGGTCCGGCCTGGCCGGCAACCAGGCCCTGAGCGCGGACACTCGCGCCCTGGCCATTGCACTGGGCAAGCGCCTGGCCACCACGGCCGCCCGACTGCGAGGACGCTGAATGCAGAATCCCACCCACAAAGCCTGCTACTACAGTGCCGTTGGCAGCCTGCTGGCATTGATCGCCCTGTGCATCGCCTGGGAAACGGTGCTTGCGCCGCTGCGCCCGCATGGCTCGTGGATGGTGCTCAAGGTCGTGCCGCTTTTGATTCCGCTGCGCGGCATCTGGAAGCGCGATGTCTACACCCTGCAATGGTCGTCGATGCTGATCCTGCTGTACCTTGCCGAAGGCGTGGTGCGGGCATGGAGCGACAGTGGCATCTCGGCAGTGCTGGGCATGATCGAAGTCATGCTGGTCTGTGTTTTTTTCATCAGTTGCCTGCTGTTCCTGCAGCCTTACAAAAAAGCCGCGCGTGCGCTGGCCCAACGCGTCATTCAAAAGGCATCCAGGAGCATCCATGAATGAATTTCTCGAAGCCTGCTGCGCTGCCATCGGCGCGGCCAATGTCTTGACCGCCGAGGCGGAAAAGGCGCCCTTTCTGACCGACTGGCGGCGCCGCTTCACCGGCCGTGCACTGGCAGTGGTGAAACCGGCCAGCAGCACGGAAGTTGCCGCCATCGTTGCCCTGTGTGCCGCGGCGCGGGTACCGGTCGTGCCGCAAGGCGGCAATACCGGCCTGGTGCTGGGCAGCGTGCCGGATGCCAGCGGTGACGCCATCGTCGTGTCCCTGCTGCGACTGAACCGGGTGCTGGAAGTCGACCTGTTGAACAACACCATGACAGTGCAGGCCGGCTGCATTCTGCAAAACCTGCAGGACGCCGCCGCCGACGCCGGCCGGCTGTTTCCGCTCTCGCTGGGTGCCGAGGGCAGTTGCACCATTGGCGGCAACCTGGCCACGAACGCCGGCGGCACTGCCGTACTGCGGTATGGCAATGCGCGCGAACTGTGTCTTGGCCTGGAAGTGGTGACGGCCCAGGGGGAAGTCTGGGATGGCTTGCGCGGACTGCGCAAGGACAACACCGGCTATGATCTGCGCGACCTGTTCATCGGCGCCGAGGGCACGCTGGGCATCATTACCGCTGCGGTGGTCAAGCTGTTCCCGATTCCGCTGGCGCAAGTGACTTCGCTGGCAGCCATGAACACGCCGGCCGATGCGCTGGCGCTGCTGACGATTGCACAGAAACGCTGCGGCGCGTCGCTGACCGGCTTCGAGCTGATGTCGCAGTGTTGCCTGGAACTGGTCAGCAAGCACTATCCCGACAAGAAACTGCCGTTTGCCGAGCCGTCGCCACAATACGTGTTGCTGGAACTGTCCGATAATGAATCGGAAGAACATGCCATGGCCTTGCTCGAAGCAGTGATTACCGAAGCAATCGAGGAAGGCGTCATCCACGATGCGCTGGTGGCCGGTTCGATTGCCCAGTCACGGGCGCTGTGGGACTTGCGTGAACACATTACCCTGGCGCAGGCTGATGAAGGCAAGAACATCAAGCATGATGTATCGGTGCCGATCTCGCGAATTGCCGAGTTCATCAGCAGCACCGATGCGCTGCTCGAGAAGGATTTTCCCGGCATGCGCATGGTGACATTCGGCCACCTCGGCGACGGCAACCTGCACTACAACATCTCGGCACCACCCGGCATGCCGGGCGATGACTTCGTGGCGCAGCAGGACGCCATCAATCTTGTGGTGCATGACAGCGTGGTTCGCTACAATGGATCGATCTCGGCGGAGCATGGCCTGGGGGCCATGAAGCGCGATGAAATCCGGCGCTACAAGTCGCCCTTGGAAATGCGTTTGATGGAAACCATCAAGCAGGCGCTGGACCCGTTGAATATCATGAATCCTGGCAAGATGCTGTAGAGGGCACGCAGCGGCGACAGCGAGGCGGCCCCATCCTTCATGGAGGCTGTATGCAGGCATTGACGTCGTCACCCTGTTTGCCGCAGCGCTGTGCCGGCCGGCGGCCACGCTTGTTCAGTCCACGCGCCCTGCTCTGTCTGCTTGCACTCTGCCTGTGGCTTCCTGCTTGCACTGCATGGGCCATCTACAAATGCGAAGCCGATGGCAAGACCACCTACGGTGATGCGCCCTGCACGCGCGGCGCGCGGCAACAAACCGTGGATACCCGCGACGCCGTGGTCAACCCGGTCAATGCCGCCCAGGCACGCGAACGCGCAGCCCACGAACGTGCCACGCTTGACCAACTCACCACCGAGCGCGAAAAAGAGCGACGCGAAGCGTTGGCGCAGGAAAAATCGCTGCACGAAAAAAAGTCCCGCTTGGCCAGCAGTCAACGCCTGCGTTGTGAAACACTCGCTTTCGAACGGCAGCGCGCCACTGACGATGTCATGACGGCCCCGCCGAGACAGCTGTTTCGTGCCCAGCTTGCCGCGCGCCGCGCCGATGAACGGTTTCAAGCAGCCTGCGCCGGCCACTGACAGCCGGCCCATCGCCAGGGAAACCGATAATTTGGAACTAAGACTTGTCTCGAGGACACTTATCATTGTCACGACCATAACTCAACATTTTCCTCGAAGGACATCATCATGGCATCAGTGGGATCAGTAGGTAGCAGCGCAAGCGCTACAAGCAGCGCCGTCACCAGCGGCGCATCGGAAGCTTCGCAAAGCTTCAAGGACAGCATCAAGGGTGGCGATCCTGGCAAGCTGCTGGGCATGATGATGGACCGCTCGCTCAGCACTGCCGACAAGAACGCCGTCATGGCCGAATTGACGGACCAGATGAAGAAAGCGTTTGCGGGTGGCGCAGATGGCGCAGGCGACAGCGATAGCGCGGAAGATGAAGATGCCGTCAAGAAGCTGCTGCAAAAGCTGGCCAAGGGTGAAAAGCTGAGCACTGACGAAGTGCAAAAACTCAGCAGCGCACTCGGCGTGGACCCGGCAGATGCCACGGACACGCAAAACAACTCGGGTTCAAGCGACAGTTCTTCCGCCGGCTCGACGGAAATCACCGGCGGCTGATCGGATCATTTCCATTCCAGGCTGTTTCCACGACACAGCCGAGCAAGCAGTAACGCACCACGTGGCCGCCAGTGACCTGACATGTCACTGGCGAAATTGTTTTGGGCAATCGAAACGTCTCCATCCTTGCCTGGCACCTGCCGGCACGCCATGGCTCTGCCACTGTTTCGTCGGCCAGCCACCGGCTGCCACGGTACGCAGCGCGCTACCTGCAGCGAATTGTGACCGCCCTTGGATGACCTCGCGCCATTCAGGAAATCCAAACCCGATCGTACGCCATGTATCAAGCTTGATGCGCATTTTCTTCATTCGATTGCTCACATGGTAAGACGCCATCCGCTTTTGCGTTTTTGATTGATACCCGCAAGCGCTGGCCTGCATCGGCAGAACGGTTTCCCTGATCCAGCACCCTGCACTGGCAAGCAGTGTGTTTGCCAGTGCCGGCAACAAGGAATTCAGAAACTTAATTATTGATAACTCTGTGTACACATTGTCCGGCTATCGCCCGGATTGATCGCAAGCCGTCGAACTTATTCAACTTCCTCGTTACTCAAGCGATGGACTCCCCCAGCGTGCCTGTGTGATCCTGCATTGGCCACATCATCCTTATCGAGGAAAGTAAAGCGAATGTTCAATCAAGCCAACGTTCCAGGCAGAATTTTTAAGCAAACCAGTCTCAACAACATTGATCCGCGAAGAGAAATTCTCCCACCCGATTCAAGGCGGCGCTACTCCGACACACCCCGCACCACAACGGCAAAAAACCTCAACGCGGAGTTCGACCAAGTTGCCGACCAGCGTGCAAATCAATTCATGAGCCTGAGCGGCAACGACGGCCGCCGTACCGAGGTGGAAGATGGCCGCAAGAGGCCCAGGGTCAGGGACGCTTTTCCCTGCTTTACCGAAGTCTTGCCAATGCCGGCAACGACGCCAATCTTCAAACCCCAGCCCTTGTCCAGAACCAGGCCCGGGTTCGCGCATGCGCCCATCGATCAACAGATCAATGCGCTCAACGAGCAGGTATTGCACCATGCTTTCGATGGCAAGGAGACCATCACTGCGCCGAATGGCAGCAGCCTGCTGACGGCATCGGTTGAACTGG
>JBPBPY010000302.1:0-6888 GCA_050954505.1 Janthinobacterium lividum | reverse complement strand
TGCCCGCCAGGCCTGGAAAGGACTTGGCCAGTTCCAGCGCGCGTTGCGGCGTGGCTTCGGCGCCGGCCAGGATGGCGCCGTTCTGCGCACCCTTCTCGCGCAAGATGCGGGTCAGCTTGCGGGTATCGATGCCGGAGATCGCCACCACATTCTGGGTCGCCAGGTATTGCGGCAAGGTCTGGGTGGAACGGAAATTCGAAACCATGCGCGGCAGGTCGCGGATGATCAGGCCGGCGGCATGCACGCGGGCCGATTCGACGTCTTCTGGATTGATGCCGGTATTGCCGATGTGCGGATAGGTCAGCGTGACGATCTGGCTGTTGTAGCTGGGATCGGTCAGGATTTCCTGGTAGCCGGTCATGGAGGTATTGAAGACGACTTCACCGATGGTATGGCCGGCAGCGCCGATCGAAAATCCCTGGAAGATCGAACCGTCGGCGAGGGCAAGTATGGCTGGTATGGTCGGGCCGGAGAATAATGGCGGCAAGGGGTAACTCCTGAGTTGTTACCGCCGCTGCGCTGTGTCCGTGCCCGATCAGGGCGCCGCAAGTTGACCTGGGCAGCAATGGCCCTGGGTAGACGAACGGAGATGAGGAACGAGATGAAGGTAGTTTATGCGCTACGGCGGCGTAAAATGGCTAAACCTCAAGATTATAGCCCGAGAGGCCCCGCTCAGGCAACCGCAAGGCAGCCTGAACGACCGTAAATAGTGTTCTTATTGTATTGAACGGTTGAGGCCCGCCCAGCACCGGGGCGGCTTCGTTTTACCAGAAATTGTCTGCTCAGGCACCCAGCAATGCGGCAATCCCGGCTTTGGCAATCTGTACATCTTCCGACGACTTCACACCTGACACGCCCACTGCACCGAGGCACTGGCCATCGACCATGATGGGCACGCCGCCTTCGAGCAAGCCATTCACATCGGGAATCGACATGAAAGCATAACGGCCATTGTTGATCATGTCTTCATAAATTTTCGATTCGCGCTGGCCAATTGCCGAAGTGCGCGCTTTCGATGGCCCGATCAGTGTCGAGATCGGCGCGGCGCCATCGAGGCGCTGCAGCCACAGCAAATGGCCGCCGTCATCGACGATGGTGATGGTGACTGCCCAGTTGTTGGCGAGCGCCTCGGCTTCAGCGCCGGAAGCAATTTTCTTGACATCGTCGAGCGTGAGAATTTGTTTGGTTTTCATGAGAGCTCCAGAGGTTGAAGCGCGATTGTACGTCATTCATCCGGCAGGCCAAACTGCGGTGGACTTCGCCGGGATCGAAGATTGCCGGTCGGCGAATGCTTATCAAGTTGACATTTATTTGCAAAAATCAAACACCTGTTCAAACGCAAATCAAAGCGTGGCAAAACGGTGACAAAGTATAAATATTTCCCCTCACCTATATTGACAAACTCACTAGACAAGGAATTTTATTTTGACAGCAGGGGATTTTTCGCTTAAAGTCGAGCGCTGAAAACGAGAACCGATGAATATAAAACACCGATCCCCGCTGAAACGACGACGCCTGCAAGCATTTGCGCTGGCTGCCGCCCTGTCCCTCTCGACATCAGCCTGGTGCATCGAATCCGCTCCACCCGCGTCCTACGCCTCGTTTTCCGCCCCCGCCTCCCCTGAACAAACTGCCGCACCATCGGGTACGATGGCGCGCCTGCATCAATTGGCCGAATCCGCCAGCGACTTCACCAGCCGTGCATCGGAACTGGCCATGGGCGCCATGGAGATGATCGGCATCCGCTACCAGTACGGCGGCAATTCACCGGAAAGCGGCATGGATTGCAGCGGCCTGGTTCGGTATGTATTCAAGGAAACCTGGGGCAAGATCCTGCCGCGCACTTCGGCTGAAATCAGCCATGCCGGCGCCAAGGTCAACAAGGAAGAATTGCGCCCTGGTGACCTGGTGTTCTTCAACACGCTGCGCAAGACCTTTTCCCATGTCGGCATCTATCTGGGCGACAACAAATTCATCCACTCCCCGGCCGCCGGCAAGGAAGTGCGCATCGAAAGCATGGACCTGAGCTACTGGAAAAAGCGCTTCAACGGCGCGCGGCGTATTTCTGATCCGGATGATCAGTAATACGCTTTCTTGCAGCGACTGGGCGAAGGGTTTTTACCGGCTTGATCACATCAAGGCATGATCCATCTGTTTCGAACGAACAGCTCACCAACCGTTTCCTTCGGCCTGTACCTGCTGGCATCTCAGCCACTGAATTTTCCTGCAAGCGCGCTTCGATAGCCTGCGTGACCGTCAGCGCTTGAGCGCTTGTTCCTTTAACTTGCGTTTTATTTCCGGCATGGCCGCCATCGCTGCCTGCTCTCCCGCCAGGATTGCCAGGTTACGGCCGGCGAAATCGTCGCCACGCATCAGGCCCAGGCTGGGACGCAAGACAATATCGGCGTCGCGCAATTCAAAACGGTTGATGCTCTGGCCCATGATGTTAAAGGTCTGCAGCAATACCTCGATTGCACTGCTGGCCGGCTGGCCATCGGTTTGCGCCGAAATGTTGACGGCAATGACGAAGTCGGCGCCCATCTGGCGTGCATAATCGACTGGAACCGGCGAGACCAGGCCACCGTCGACATAATTGTGATCGCCGATGCGCACCGGCTGGAAAATGCTGGGCACGGCTGACGAGGCCCGCACGGCAATGCCGGCGTTACCGCGCTGGAACAGAATCGGCAAACCGCTGTTGAGATCGGTTGCCACGGCGCCAAACCTTGTCTTGAACTTCTCGATCGGCTGGTTTTTGACTGCCTTGTTGACGAACTGTTCGATCGCCTCGCCTTTCAGGATGCCGCTGACCTTGGCAAAACCGGGTACCGACCAGTCGGTGATCGATGCCTGCTCCATTTCGATGGCCATCTTTTGCAGCGCGAAACCATTGTTGCCTGCAGCATAGAGGGCGCCGACCAGGCTACCGGCGCTGGTGCCCACCACAATGTTGGGAACAATGCCCTGCGATTCGAGTGCCTTGATGATGCCGATGTGCGCGAAGCCGCGAGCCGCACCACCGCCGAGCGCCAGGCCGATCTTCAGTGGCCGGGGTGCAAGCTGTTGGCTGGAAATCGGTGCTGGCAGATTGCCTGCATCCGGCGCGGATGTGCCGGAGCGCAGGACCGGGCTGCTGCAGGCACCAAACAGCAGCATTGCAGCGAGAGCCGAAAAAAGTGTGCAGCGACGCGACATGGCATTGACCGTGAAAGAAGTGAGGTCAATTTTAGTCGACATCGAGCTTGGCTGACGCTGGCATCCTGCAGCCATGCAGGCAATTCGCCAGGTATGTCATGGACCCGGCGAGCAGTTGGATGACGGAACATCGCGCTGGCCTGGCGCAGCGTCAAGCTGTGCTTTCCTGGCTTGCCTTGCCGCCGTGCTTGCGACTCAGATACGTGGCCATAGCGATTGCGGGGCGGTGATGTATCCGCAAGCCGCCAGCGTAGTGACTACTGCCATGGTCTGTTCGCTGCTGGTTGAAATGAAGGTCCTGCCGTCCGGCAAGGCGAAGAACCATTGGACGGCCGATTCCTGCGCAGCTTCATGCATGGCGCGGAAATTACTCTGCGATCTGGCGCGGTCGAGAACGATTACTGTGCCCGATTGCTGTGCCGCAGCCTGTACCGATTCGATCAGCAACGGCGGTATGCCCGAGAGCAGGTTTGCCACCTGATTCGACGCCACTTTGGCAGCCAGTTGATCGAGCGGGTTCAACTGTGGCTGTGGCTGTGGCTGCGCCTGTGGTTGTCCCTGGAATGGATTGGCACTATCGCTGCTGGAGCGGCCGGGCATGGCATGCACTGAACTGGCATTGTCCAGCCGCTGCGCCTGCCCCGACAAGGGGACGGACTGCAGGGCGGAATTGCGCAACGCGAGCGGCACGTCTGCAGCGGCATGGGCTTTCGCATCTGCGTCGGCAGCCCGATGAAAAACCTGTTGAATCGCTAGTTCGGCTGGCAGTCCCGGCAACGCTGGTACCGGAGGCTGCCCCGTTGTCTTGAGGTCCATGGTATTTCCCGTTCAATCAATTCACGAAAGGTGTGATGCCATTCTGAACCATTAATTGACACGAGGCAATAGTTTTATTCGCGGTGCTGCGTTCACCGGTTATTGCGTTGCGGCATTGAGCCTCATGCCCTCCCCGCTGGCCGTCGTGGTCGGGAATGTCACGATGAAGGCGCTGCCGCGTTCCGGTTCCGATTCAATGGTCAGCACCGCATTGTGCCGGATCAGCACATGCTTGACGATTGCCAGGCCCAGTCCCGTGCCCTGGGTTTCGCGCGAGCGGCTTTTGTCGACGCGGTAGAAACGTTCGGTCAGGCGCAGGATATGTTCAGGCCGGATGCCGATGCCGCTGTCCTGGACGCGGAATTCTGGTCCCGCGCCGGTTTCGCGCCAGCTGATGTCGATGTGCCCGCCCTGCGGCGTGTAGCGCACGGCGTTCGAGACCAGGTTGCCAAAGGCGCTGCGCAGTTCATCCGGGCTGCCCATCAGATCCGGCCCGTCGATCATGAGCGTGATCTCATGATGGCCGGCCGACAGCGCCTGGGCTTCTTCCTGCACTTGCGTCAGCAGCGCTTCGATATCCACGTGTTCCGGGCGCACCGGATAGTCGATCGACTCCAGCCGCGTCAGGGCCAGCATGTCTTCGACCAGGTTCTGCATGCGCTTGCCCTGCTCGCTCATCAGTTTCAAGTGGTTGGCGCGGGTGGCGGCATCGAGGTCGGGCTGGCTGCTGGAAATTTCCAGGAAGCCGTTGATGACGGTCAGCGGTGTGCGCAGCTCGTGCGACGCATTGGCAATGAAGTCGCGGCGCATCATTTCAATGCGCTGTGATTCCGTCACATCATGGGTGACCAGGATCTGGCGGCGGTTTTCGAATGGAATGATGTGCACGATCAGCTTGCGCTCGCGCAGCGACAGCGTCAGCGGCTGTTCATAGCGTCCCAGGATGATGTAGTCGATGAAGCTCGGACTGCGGATCAGGTTGGTCACCCGCATGCCGCGGTCGCGCTCCAGTTCGAAACCCAGGTGGCGCTCGGCAGCCGGATTGCACCATTCAAGAAACAACACATCGTCCATGATGGCCACACCGTCCGGCAGCAGCCGCATGGCCTGGCGAAAGCGCGCCAGCCATTCGGTCAGTTCGGTGCGGTTCTTTTCATCATCGCGGCGCAGGCGGTACAGGCGCGAAAAGATATCGGTCCAGGCGCCCCAGCCGTCGGGCAGCTTGTTGGCCTCGGGCCGGTCGAGCCAATTGGCCAGCTGGTACAGGTAGTTCAACTGCACCAGCACCAGCGCACCGAGGCCGAGCATGCCGGCGCCCAGGCCCACGGCGGGGCCGAAAAACCACCAGCCCAGGCCTGCAAGCGCGACGATGAAGGACATCCGCAAGGCTGCGGGTATCCAGAACAACAGCAATGGATTCATAGGAACAGGACGCCGGCTTTGGCACCGGCGGCGGCTAAAGGGAAGGAGTCATTTCTCCGAAAGCATATAGCCTACACTACGGACGGTCTTGATCAAAGACTCGGCTTCCTTGAGCGCCTTGCGCAGGCGCAGCACATGCACGTCGACGGTGCGCTCCTCGATGACCACATGGTCGCCCCAGACCTTGTCGAGCAGCTGGCTGCGCGAAAACACCCGTTCCGGATGCGCCAGGAAAAACTTCAGCAGCTTGTATTCGGCGTGGCCGATGTCGATTTTCTGGTCGTTCATGCTGACGGTGCAGCTGACCGGGTCGAGGCTGACGGCGCCGGCCACCATCGCCTGTTCGGCATGTTCCGGCGACTTGCGCCGCAACAGCGCCTTGATGCGTGCAGTCAGCTCGCGCGGGGAAAACGGCTTGGTCACATAATCGTCGGCGCCATGGTCGAGACCGGCGATCTTGTCTTCCTCCATGCTCTTGGCCGTCAGCATGATCACCGGCAGCGCGCTGAAATTGCGGTCGGCGCGCACCTTGGCCAACAGGCGCAGGCCGGACTGGTCGGGCAGCATCCAGTCGAGCAGCAGCAATTGCGGCGTGCGGCGCGTCAGCGCCTGCCAGGCTTCGGTGGAAGAGCCCACCGCCGCACTCTCCCAACCGGCCTGCTTGAGGGTGTACGACACCAGCTCGACGATGGCCGGCTCATCTTCGACGATCAGGATATACGGCTTGTCCACTGCCATGCGATATTGTCCTAGACCCGTGGCTCGCCAGCCATGCCGGCCAGGCTGCCGGCGGCGGCATAGTTGGTGTGGCGGATATCCTTGCCTTCGACCACGTAGATCACGTATTCGGCAATGTTCTTGGCATGGTCGCCAATGCGCTCGATGGCCTTGGCCACCCACAAGGTGTCGAGCGCCACCGAGATGGTGCGCGGATCTTCCATCATGAAGGTGATCAGGTTGCGCATGATGGAGCGGAATTCATGGTCGATGACTTCATCCTGGGCGATCAGGCGCAGGGCCTGCTTCTGGTCCAGGCGCGCAAACGCATCGAGCGCGTCATGCAGAAGGTCGGCGGCGCTGTTGGCAATCACGCGCACGGTTTCGTAATGGTTGATGCCGGCCGCGCCACGGTCCTGGATGGTGGTGGCGGCGCGGGCGATCTTGGTTGATTCATCGCCGATGCGTTCGAGGTCGGTGATCACCTTGACGGTGGCCATCACGGCGCGCAAATCGTTGGCGGCCGGCTGGCGCTTGACCAGCAGGCGGCGGCAGGTATCGTCGAGCGAAATTTCCAGGCGGTTGACGTTTTCATCGGCCTTGATGACCGCCGCTGCGCGTTCGGCATCGAGCGTGCGGAAGCACGCCATGGCATCGCTGAGCTGGCTTTCGACCAGTCCGCCCATCAACAGCACCTGGGAACGGATGCCTTCCAGGTCGAGGTCATACTGCTTGGAA
>JBPBPY010000243.1:0-6924 GCA_050954505.1 Janthinobacterium lividum | reverse complement strand
AACGTCAAACTGGCAATGGTGGTGCCGGGCTCCGGCCTGGTCAAGGCACAGGCGGAAAAGGAAGGACTCGACAAGATCTTCCGCGACGCCGGTTTCGAGTGGCGCGAGCCGGGCTGTTCGATGTGCCTGGCCATGAATGCCGACCGGCTCGAGCCGGGCGAGCGCTGCGCCTCGACCTCGAACCGCAATTTCGAAGGCCGCCAGGGCGCCGGCGGGCGCACCCACCTGGTCAGCCCGGCCATGGCCGCTGCCGCCGGCGTGGCCGGCCATTTTGTCGACGTGCGTTCGCTCTGAGCGAAGCAGAAACGGATACCGGATCTCATGAACAAATTCACGCTCCTCGATGGACTGGTGGTGCCGCTCGACCGCGAAAACGTCGACACCGATGCCATCATTCCCAAGCAGTTCCTCAAGTCCATCAGCCGCACCGGTTTCGGACCGAACCTGTTCGACGCCTGGCGCTACCTCGACATCGGCGAGCCGGGCCGCGACAATTCGACCCGGCCGCTGAACCCGGACTTCGTCCTCAACGAACCACGCTACGCCGGCGCTTCGATCCTGGTCGCGCGCAAGAATTTTGGCTGCGGCTCCTCGCGCGAACATGCGCCGTGGGCGCTGGAGCAATACGGCTTTCGGGCCGTGATTGCGCCCAGCTTTGCCGACATTTTCTTCAACAACTGCTACAAGAACGGCTTGCTGCCGATCGTGCTGCCGGAAGCGGCAGTCACGCAGCTGATCGATGCGATCAAGGCTTTTCCGGGCTTTCGGCTGGTCATCGACCTGGAGCGCCAGCTGGTTTCGCTGTCCTCGGGCAGCCAGAGCTGGCCGTTCGAGATTGATGCGTTTCGCAAATACTGCATGCTCAACGGTCTCGACGATATCGGTCTCACGCTCAAGCAATCCGACAAGATCCGCGCTTACGAAGAGCGCCACCTGGCGGACCAGCCCTGGCTGGCCAACACGATTTGAGCGCTGTCTGGTGCAGCGATGGCGCAGCAGCTGCAGACGCGGTGACAAGCAGATGAACTGGAAAACAAGAAAATGAAAATTGCAATTTTGCCTGGCGATGGCATCGGTCCGGAAATCATGGCGCAGGCCGTCAAGGTTCTCGATGCGCTCGATGAACAATTCGAGCTCGAAACCGCGCCGGTTGGCGGCGCCGGCTACGAAGCCTCGGGTCATCCACTGCCCGAAGCCACGCTGAAGCTGGCGCTGGACGCCGATGCCGTGCTGTTTGGCGCAGTCGGCGACTGGAAGTACGATACCCTGGAGCGCGCACTGCGTCCCGAGCAAGCCATTCTTGGCCTGCGCAAGCGGCTCAAGCTGTTTGCCAACCTGCGTCCGGCCATCCTGTATCCGGAACTGGCCGGTGCCTCGAGCCTGAAGCCGGAGATCGTCTCCGGCCTCGACATCCTGATCGTGCGCGAACTGACTGGCGACATCTATTTCGGCCAGCCGCGCGGCATGCGCATTGCCGCCGACGGTCCCTTCAAGGGCGAGCGCGAGGGCTTCGACACCATGCATTACGCCGAGTCCGAGATTCGCCGCATTGCCCATGTCGGTTTCCAGGCCGCGCAAAAACGCGGCAAGCGATTGACCAGCGTGGACAAGGCCAATGTGCTGGAGACTTTCCAGTTCTGGAAAGAGATCGTCACCGAAGTCAGCCGCGAATATCCCGATGTCGCGCTCGACCACATGTATGTCGACAATGCCGCCATGCAGCTGGTGCGGGCGCCGAAGAAGTTCGACGTCATCGTCACCGGCAACATGTTTGGCGACATCCTTTCCGACGCCGCCGCCATGCTGACCGGATCGATCGGCATGCTGCCGTCGGCCTCGCTTGATGCGGCCAACAAGGGCCTGTATGAACCCTCGCACGGTTCGGCGCCCGACATCGCCGGCAAGGGCATCGCCAATCCGCTGGCGACGATCCTGTCGGCGGCCATGATGCTGCGTTACACGCTGGGGCGCAATGAACAGGCCAACCGCGTCGAAGCGGCGGTCAAGGCGGTGCTCGCCGCAGGCTTGCGCACCAGCGATATCTTTGAAGAAGGCACCACCCGGGTCGGCACCGCCGAAATGGGCGATGCGGTGGTCAGGGCGCTGGCGCGCTAGGCCGGCAAGCAGGAAAACCGCCGGCATCTGGTGCCGGCAGGGCGGGTCCCATCCGCCAATGAATAAGCTCATGGCTGCTGGTGGGACCGGCAGCTGTCCTAGGAATGATGATGAAACTGGTTGGCTTGGTCGGTTGGCGCGGAATGGTGGGTTCGGTACTGATGCAGCGCATGCAGCAGGAGGGTGATTTCGCCCTGATCGAACCCGTGTTTTTCACTACCTCGAATGTGGGCGGCAAAGCGCCGGCCATGGCGAAAAATGAAACCACGCTGAAGGACGCAACCGATATCGCCGCGCTGGCCAAATGCGACATCATCATTACCTGCCAGGGCGGCGACTATACCAGCGAGGTATTTCCGAAGCTGCGCGCCTCGGGCTGGAACGGTTTCTGGATCGATGCTGCCTCGACGCTGCGCATGGAAGACGACGCCATCATCGTGCTCGATCCGGTCAATCTGGGTGTCATCAAGTCGGCGCTCACGCGCGGCGTGAAGAACTACATCGGCGGCAACTGCACCGTGTCATGCATGATGATGGGCTTGGGCGGCCTGTTCCAGCATGACATGATCGAGTGGATCAGTTCCATGACCTATCAGGCGGCTTCCGGCGGCGGCGCCCAGCACATGCGTGAGCTGCTGACCCAGTTCGGCACCGTCAATGCCTCGGTGCGCCATCTGCTCGACGACCCGGCCTCGGCAATCCTGGAAATCGACCGCCTGCTGCTGGCCAAGCAGCATGCGCTGACCGGTGAAGAAACAAAGCAGTTTGGCGTGCCGCTGGCCGGCAACCTGATTCCGTGGATCGACAAGGATCTCGGCAATGGCATGTCGAAGGAAGAATGGAAAGCCGGCGCCGAGACCAACAAGATCCTCGGCCGTGGTGCGGCCTTCGGTGCCCAGGCCCAGCCGGCCATTGCCGTCGACGGCCTGTGCGTACGGATTGGCGCCATGCGCTGCCATTCACAGGCGCTGACCATCAAGCTCAAGCGCGATGTGCCGCTCGATGAAATCAGCGACATCATTGCCAGCAACAACCAATGGGTCAAGGTGGTGCCGAATACGCGTGAAGCATCGGTGCAGGACCTGACCCCGGCGGCCGTGACCGGCAGCCTGACCATTCCGGTGGGACGCATGCGCAAGCTGGCCATGGGTGGTGAATACCTGTCGGCGTTTACCGTCGGCGACCAGTTGTTGTGGGGTGCGGCTGAACCATTGCGCAGGATGTTGCGCATCGTCCTCGAAAACCAGTAATTGCATCAGTGAAATAAAACGCCGGAATACGTTGAATTGACCAACGTTTCCGGCTTTTTTTCGCCCGCATCAAGCCCGTTTCATTTGCTGTTGGGCCTTTACAGACTGCAACTTCCAGCTATACTGTTGCCGCGTGGTCATATTAGTCATTTTCCAACCGCGTTTTTCACGCTATCAGTCGAACTGTCACAAACCGCAGTCGTCTGCTGGTGGTGATCAGACAAGCGTCGTATTCAAACAAATACGCTCGGCCATATTGGTGCATACCAGTGGTCTAGCTCTTGCATGGCCAGTGACAAGGGTGATAAGGTGAAAGTCGTTGGAAAAAGCAGTAAAAATGTACCGCCAGCTGGTGCAAATTGCCGGTTTTGCGCTTGCTGCAAGCAACACAGGCTGATTGCCCGGCAGGGATTGCTCAAGCATTTGTTGTGTACTTGTTACATTGGCTGTAACCGATGGTTGCAAGCCAGTTGGCAAAACCGTGTGCTTGCAGGTGCTGAATCGGTTGGCTGCTTTGCTGGCATAGTGCTTAGCTCTTGGTGGGCTGGATTCCAGCGTACAGGTGCGATCAATGTTTTATTTGCGTTTGAACAGAAACCGGGCAGGTGAAACCAGACCCAGGGCAATGACAGGCGAAGCATGGCAGTCGATGGCGTCCGTCGCAGTGGATTCCGTTTGACTGCGGACGCATGTTTGGCTGGCAAAGGATGTTCGGTACGACATCGTCAGTGTCACAGGCCTACTGCACGCCACCTTGTGCGTGCCATAGTAATGAAAAGTAATTGAACCCAAATTTTATGCCACTTGACAATATGAATAGCTCCCGCCAGACCAAACTTCCGTTCCGTCTCAAGGCGCTCAGCGCAGTCATGATGTCCGCTGTAATGATGTCAAGTGCCGGCGCCGCCGGCCTCGGCAAACTCACCGTCTTATCCTCCCTGGGTCAACCTCTGAATGCGGAAATCGAGCTGACCTCGGTGATGTCCGATGAAGTCGGCACGCTGACTGTCAAGCTGGCATCGGCTGAAGCATTCCGTCAAGCCAATATTGAACTCAATCCCTCGCTGCTGGCATTGCGCTTTGCCGTCGAGCAGCGCAATGGCCGGCAAGTGGTTCATGTGACATCGGCGCAACCGATCAATGATCCGTTTGTCGACATGCTGCTCGAAGTCGGCGGTGTCACCGGCAAGCTGGTGCGCGAATATACCTTCCTGCTCGACCCGGCGGAAATGCGCCGGCCGCAAGCGCCAATGCTCGCGCCTGCCGCGCCGGCAGTGGCCGTGGCACCCGCGCGTACGGCGCCAGCCAGTACTGCCAGCGCAGCAGCGCCTGCCGCTACGCCCGTCACGCCTGCCCCGGCAACACCGGCCGGCAATGCGGCACGCCGCAACGCCGGCGCGCGCGCAGCGGCGGTGGCGGCCAATGCAGCTGCACCAGCCGGCGCCGGCGGCGCGCCTGCCGGTCGCACCAGCGGCGAAGGCTACAAGGTCAAGAAGGGTGACACGCTGGCCGCCATTGCCGGCCAGTACAAGTCCGATGGCGTTTCGCTCGACCAGATGCTGGTGGCCATGCAGCGTTCGAATCCGGACGCGTTCCTCGGCAATAACATCAACCGGCTGCGTTCGGGCCAGGTGCTGACGGTCCCGGATCGTGCTGCTGCCACCAGTATTGCGGCGCCGGAAGCGCGACGCATCGTGGTGGCGCAGCTGGCTGATTTCAATGGCTACAAGAATCGCCTGGCTGCCCAGGTGGCAGGCAAGCCAAGCGGTACTGGCGAGACCACGCGCCAGGGCGCCAGCGGCAAGGTTACCGCCAAGATCGAAGAAACGCCAACAGCGGCAAACGAAGCGCGTGACAAGCTCAAGCTGTCGAAGTCGGGCAGCACTGCGCCGGAAAAAACCGCTGCTGCAGGCTTGTCGTCGGAAGAACGCATTGCCGCCGACAAGGCATTGGCCGATGCAAATGCCCGCGTGGCCGCACTCGAAAAGAACGTCGGCGAGCTGCAGAACCTGCTGGAGATGAAAAACAAGGACATGGCCGAGCGCCAAAGCCAGGCTGCGGGCGTCAAGCCAACAACCCCGGCAACTGCGCTCACTCCTACCCCGGCCAGCACGTCGGCCACCCCGGCCGGCAGCGCGGCAACGCCTGCGGCGCCGGCCGCGGACACGCCGGCGCAAGCAACGGCAGAAACACCGGCCAATCCGGCCGCGGTCGTCGCGCCTGCCCCGGCGCCGGCTGCAGATACGACGGCCAAGATGCCGGCCGTGGTTCCTGCACCAGTCCCGGTGGCTGAGCCTTCGCTGGGCGGCCGTCTGCTCGGCAGTCCGCTGCTGCTCGGCTTGATTGCCATTGCGGTTGCCGCTGCCGGTGCCGTTGGTTTGCGCCGCTACGGCGCAGGCCGCAAGAAGAACCTGATCACCGACGATGGCACCGAACTGGGCAACAGTACATCGCTGAAAGCCAATTCGATCTTTGCAGCCACCGGTGGCCAGAGCGTCGACACCAGCAACAGCGTCTTCAATTCCAATTTTGCGCCATCGGCGACCCAGCTCGATACCAATGAAGTCGATCCGGTGGCCGAAGCCGATGTCTACATTGCCTACGGCCGCGATGCCCAAGCTGAAGAAATCCTCAAGGAAGCCTTGCGCACCCAGCCGGAACGCAATGCGGTTCGACTCAAGCTGCTGGAGATCTATGCCAGCCGTCCGGACTTGCGCGTCTTCGAGCTGGCCGCAACCGAACTGCACAACCGCACCAATGGCGAGGGCGACGACTGGCAGCAGGCTGCCAAGCTCGGATATGGCATCGACCCTGCCAATCCGCTGTATGCAGCAGGCCGCAGCGATGTTGCTGCGCTCGATACCGGCAATGCCGACGATCTCGACCTCGATGCCTTGCTCAACACCACCCGTACCGACGCCGCTGCCAAGGACCTGTCAACGCAGGGCGACGGTGCTGCCGGCAAGGCTGGATCCGATGCCGGCGTACCGCTGCTGGGCAACAGCGCAGTGGCTACGCCGGACATGCCTGCCGGCGTCTCGTCGGCATCCTGGGCCACGTCGGCCACCGGCGATGGCGAGCAAGCCGGCAGCAGCAAGGAAACCGGCAAGTCAGGCGATGGCCATGCACTCGATTTCAAGGCTGCGGCTGATGCCGACGCCGACAAGCCGGACGCCGGCAAAGCTGCCGCGCTGGCAGACGTGCCGACACTGGAAGACAGTGGCAAGTTCGATCTCGATGATCTCGATTTCGAATTGCCCCCAACTACTGCCAGCACTGTCAGCACGGCCAGCACCAGCGCCGTTGACGGCAAGGCAGGCAATGCCTCAGCGTCCGACTTCGATATTCCCGAGATCGATGATGTGCTGCCACCGGCATCGGCAGCGGCCACGGGCAAGACGCCGGAAGCCAAGGACCTGGAGTTGTCGAACATTGATCTCAATCTCGATCCGCAAGCCACTGGCACCGCCAGTACCGGAGCCACGGGCGATGCAGTCAATGCAGCGGAAATGGCAACCAAGCTTGACCTGGCATTGGCTTACCAGGAAATTGGCGATGA
>JBPBPY010000215.1:0-6938 GCA_050954505.1 Janthinobacterium lividum | reverse complement strand
TGCCATCGCTGGCTTCAATGCCGGTGCCGGTGCCGGGAAAAATAGCCGCGCCAGCATCGTTGCTGGTCATCAGCAGCTTGCCTTCGGCATCGTAGCTGTAGCGCGTCAAATTTCCATTGCCGTCGGTCAGACTTTCCACCTGCCCATGGCGGTTATTGGTCACGCGCGTGACAATGCCCTCGGCACTGGTCATGATGGTGGTGCGCCCATCGTCCCGATACGACCAGTAGCTGCTGTTGCCGTCGCCATCAGTCTGTTGCACCACACGGCCAAAGGCGTCGTACCCGGTGCGGCGCTCGATCAGCGTGGCATCGACCGTGCCGATGACCCGGCCGAGCCGGTCGAGCTGCAGGCGCAGTCGATTGCCGTTGGCGTCCGTGGTTTCGACACTGCGGCCCAGGTCGTCATAAGCGGTGCCGGTACGTGTGGTTTCATTGCCGGCAATGACCGTGGTGCTGGTGCGCTGGCCACGCCGGTTGTAGGCAAACCGCTGTTCGAGCATCCGGCCTTCGTCAACCGCCTGCCGGCGCCGGACTTCTTCACCGAAGGCGTTCCACTCGATGGTGCTGGAATTGCCCGCGGCATCGGTGTTGGCGACAAGCTGGCCGGCACCGTTCCATTGCAGATGTTGTAGCAGGTCGCCTTGGTGATCGACCAGGCTGGCCAATCGCCTGAGCGAGCCCTCATCGATCAAGCCGCCTGCCAGCAATGCCAGGTCGCCGCCGCCGATACGCGTTGCCCAGGCGATGCTGTCGGTCAGTTCGCCAAATGCATTGAAACGCTGCTGGCTGACTTCACCGAGCGCATTGATTGCCAGCACCTGATGGCCGGCATGGTCGTAATAGAACACCGTGCGGTTGCCGTTGGCATCGGTACTGCTGGTGCACCGGCCGGCTGCATCCGTGGTGTAGTGCATCAGCGAGGTGTTGGCATTGCCAAATTGCGCCACCAGGTTGCCATACAAATCGTAGCGAAAGTGCTGCCCGCGTTCCTCGCTGCTACCCTTTGCGACAATGGTGGCAATCCGCCGTCCCTGCTGGTCGTATTCATGCACCGTACGTGTTTGCGCGGCATCGATTTCTTCGATCAGATTGCCGGCCACGTCGTAGCGCCAGCCAAGGCGCTGATCCTGATTGCTGTTTCCACTGCCGTCGACCTGTTCATGTTGCGCGGCCAGCACTGCAGCAGCGGCACTCCACTCAGCGCCCACTGCCAGTGATGGCACGAAATTGAAACGGTTTGCATGCCGCTCGGTACGATCAAGCCGACCCGCACCATCGTAATGGTGTTCGGTCAGATATCCCTCGGCATCGACTTCGCCGATCAAGCGCCCCTGGCCGTCATGGATATAGCGCGTGACCAGATCGCCCGTTTCGCTGCGCAGGATACTGGCCGACAGCAGCCCGGCCGCATCGTGGTACAGGTCCTTCTGGCTGCCTTCGGCATCGATCTGCGAACGCAACAGGCCGTCACGGTCATAGGCAAACACCGTGTGACGGTCCTGGCTGGAATACATCGGCAAATAAGGGGTGACCAGGCTGGCAAGGCTGGCGCCGGCGTTTGCTGCTTCGGCAGAAAAATGCTGCAGCAGCTGCCTTTTCAGCGACTGTTCGTCAAGCAAGGTTGCATAACTTACCTGTTCACGCAGCCGGCCGGCGCTGTCGTAGAAATTTTCCTGCACCGCGCCGCGACCATCGATTGCCAGCCACAGCCGCCCGGCGCTGTCGTGGACATTCCACTCATGGCGGTCGTGGCTGCTCGCCAGGGGGCGCAGCTGCGCCAGGTCAGCCAGCACACTTATCGACAATGAAGACGCAGTCGTGGCGCTGGCATGGCCTGGTGCGCTTCTACCTGCGTTGCTGCCTGCGCTGCCGCCGGTTCTGCCATCGGCATCGGTTTCTGCATTGAAATGGGCTGCAACAGAGCCGCTTCCGATTGCGTGCATTTCAGCAGCATCGGCGCGTTCATTCCATCTATGCAGGATGGCGTCATCAACCGCATTGGCATAACGAATGCGCCCCATCACACGATTGCTCGCACCCTCGTAGATTTGCTCGACCAGATAACCCGCGCCATCGATGGTGGCGCTCTGGCGGCCCAGGCTGTCATGCAAAAACCATTGCGCAACACCACTGGCATCCACACTGCGCAGCAGCAAGCCGCGCGCATCGTAGGTGTAGCGTGTGACAACTGTACCGGTAGCGGCTGCGCTGTCGTGCCCGGTCTCCGCCTTGGCCGTTGCGAGATCGATCCAGCTGGCTTCGCGGCTGCTGGAAACCTCGGCCAGCAACTGGCCGGCACGGTCAAAAAAACGGCTGCGCACCAGTCCGCCTGCCAGGGTTTCGACGATCCGGTTGCCGGCGGTATCATGCCGCACCAGTGTGCTGCGCCCCAAGGCATCGACATGCAGCAGCAAGCGTGCCGCACCATCCCATTCGTAGCGCTCGACGGCACCTTCTGCATTACTGGAAAGCAGCAGGTTTCCCGCCTGGTCGCGGACATAACGGCGCGTCAATGCGCTGCCGTCATCGATGCCCAGACCGCTTTGATCCAACCTGGCGTAGGCAGTTTCACTGGCCAGCTGGCCGCGCCCATCGTAGCGGTACTCGACCAGCATGGTCGAAACCGGGTCCTGCGCTGCAGCCCATTGTTCCAGCTGCGCCAACGACGGCACTTCACTGGCGGACAGGCCACCCAGGTCATAAAACCGGCCGGTGTAGGCAATGGCGGCAATACGCTGGCCAAAGCCGTCATGGCGGTATTCATTGACGCGGCCTTCGGCACTGATGGAAAAACGCAGCAGGCCGGGGCGCGCCGCATCATGCACATGACGCGTGGTCAGCGGAACCGGTGACCCGGGGTTGCTGCCTGCCGGCCCGGAATTTTCCACCAGCGTCTGCGTCAACAGCCTGTGCCCGGAATCGAAGGTGCGCACAAATCGCTGGCCGCCCGACGTCTGCACCGCTACCTGGTTGCCGGCTGCGTCATACTCCATGCTCGTCACGCCACCCGTGGCGTCGGTGGCACTGACCAGATTGCCGTCACTGTCGTAGCCAAAGTGCTGCGTGCCGCTGTCCAAGGCAGCCGGCGCCCGGCCAGACCCGGTGCCACCAGGCGAGACCGACAGAATGCGTCCATGCGCATCGAAACGGTAGAGCGTGGCAAATCCCAGTGCATCGGTAACCGTGCTGCTGCGCCCGTCTTCAGCGTACTCATAGCGGGTCAGCCGGCCCAGCGCATCGGCCACGCTGGCCACCTTGTAGCCGGTGCTGGTGCTGACATAGGTGAAGCTCTGGCTGCCACCGTTGGCCAGGCCGATGCGCGCCAGGCGCTGGCTGTCGCCCTCGTAGGCGTAACTGGTGACCAGCATGTTGCCGTCGGCGATGCTGTTGTCCTGCGGTGAAAGATCGACCGTCACGGTGCTCAAACGGCGAAGTCCGTCATAAGTGTAGCGAACCCACGTCAAGCTCTGCGCCGCCTGTCCCGGCTGGTCGATTTCGGTATGCAGGGCCACCAGCAAACGGCCGTCGTATTCAAAGCGGATGGTCTCGCCATTCGCGTCGACAAGCTGTTGCAGCAAGCCATCGGCCGGCCCGCCGGCATGCCAGGACCAGCGCATCACATCGGCCTGCGGGTCAGCCGAATCAGCCATCTCGACCAGCCGGCCAGCGCCGCCTGATTCATAACGCTCGACAGCGCCGCTGGCGCCATCGATCCAGGTCAGCCTGCCGTCTTCGACTTCAATGACATCATGGGCACCTTCGCCCTCGGTCGTGGCATATACCCTCTTCGAAGCCGGCACGGAAAGATCGGGGCGAAACGCATACACTGCGCGTGCACCGTCCTGGTCGATGCGCAGCAGTGTGCTGCCGGATGCCAAGGGTGCGCCCTGCCAGCTGACGCGCTTGGCTTGTGCTCCTGCGAGCCAGCCATCGCCATTGCCATTGCCATTCTCATCGGCTTCCAGTTTCCCCTGGCTGTTGTAGGTGCGTAGCACCAGTGCGTCCGGACCTCGCCCCACGAGACGCTCGTCCTGCTGCTGCACCACCAGGTTGCCATTGGCGATGTTGACGACCACGCTGTCGGTTGCGGCAACAGCGCCAGGACTGTCTTGCGATCCGGTCGTCATGCCGTCCATGCCCGGTGCGATGAACGGGCCTGAATTGCCGCCCGCTTCCAGGCCGGCACCGGAGGATGGCGCAAGCCGCGCCTGCGTTTGCGATGGCAGCGCAGGCTGCCAACCTGATCCCCGGCCCGAGGCCAGGCTCAGCCCGAGGCTGTCACTGCTGACGATACCAAGCATGTACCGCTCCCCTTTCAAGGTTCGAGTCAGCCAGCCTTGTGGCACTGGCCAGGGCGCGCCAAATCGATCGGCAGACCGGACCGCCGGGATGACCGAAGCAGACCGAAGCAGGCTCAGGCAAGCGAGCGCATGCGAACGCACGCTACAGCACGCCAAAGCACGCCACAGCAGACCAAAGCAGGCAGACCGAAACAGACAAACAGCGCAGATGAAACTGGCGCGCAGTTATCCAACTCATCCGTCAATTTGGCAAAGTGTTTAGCGGCCCATGCAAAATTGCGGCGCGGTTGCCGTGCGGGATTCAAAACCAGGGGGATACAACGGCAACAGGAATTCGGGAAGGTGCGTCCCGCATGTGGGGGACCTGCGCCGCGATTGGGCTACCCGGCCGGGTGCCGATTCTGACCGAGCGGATTGTTCCGCTGACTCAGGATCCGCAAGGCCTCAGGATTATCGATGCGGCGCGATTGTTGACGCCATGGGGAAGGCTGCTCCGATGCGCAAGCGCCCGGGCGCGAACGTTTCAGCGGGAAATGATCTGCGTATGCATCGGTGCCAGCATGGCCAGCAAGCGGTTTTGCACACTCGAGGGAATGCCCTGCCGATCCATGGCCAGTTGCAGGTCTTCCACCAGCGCATTGAACTGTGCCTGGTCGATCTTCAGGTCCTGGTGCACGGTCAACATGTCCTTGCCCTTGTAGACTTCCGGACCGCCGCTGACGACGCCAAACTGGTCAGCCAGGCTGGCGGCCAGATGCTTCATGTCGACATCGACGAAGGAATGCTTGATGCGGCCGTCGGCAAGCAGAATCGGCATCAATTCATCGACCAGCTTCACAATCCCTTCGCGGCCATGCAAGTCGCGGTACAGGCTGTCGCTGGCCGTGGACTGCGCGAAAGCCATCCTGGTGGCAGTCAGCGCAAACGCGGCGCACGGCATGCAGATCAAAAACAGGCGTCGTTTCATGATGTCACTTCCGCAATGGTTGGATCAGGATGGACGGTGCTCCGGAGAGCCGGCGCAACAGGAACGCCGCAGCTGCAAGCTTGTGCTTTTCCATGACGCAGGCACCTAGAATCCGCCCTGCATCGACAGGTACCAGCCGCGCTGGCGGGTGGTGTTCAATACCGTGATGTCGCCCAAGGACACATAGGCGGCGGTCACCGAAAAATTCTTGTTCGGGAACCAGGCCACGAAAGCGTCGTAGTAATCCTTTTCATTATCGATCGACAGATTGCTGGGCTTCATCCGGTACTCGGCACCGATGACCACATTGCGATTGAGCAGGTAGGCGATCGAGGTTTCCAGCATCGGTTTGTAGCGATCGTCAAGATCGCCGCCAAAGCCGAGCAAACCCATCTGGTTGGCCTTGGTCAGGCGCAGCGTGGCATTGAGCAACAGGCTGCGGTCGAGCACCAGCTTGGTGGCACTGACGTAATAATCGATGCCGTTATCCCTGGCTGCACCGAGCTGGGTGACGCTGGTCACGCCAGGCAGACCGCTGATGCCCTGGTTTTTCTTGTACATCGCACCAATGGCAATCTGCGGCATTGGCGTGTCTTGGTCATAAACCAGGTTACCTGATACGCGCAGCTTGATGCCGACGATATCCTGGCGAATGCGCACATTGTCGAGTGCAGCGCCCTTGCCCTTGATGACCTGGCTGGCCAGCGAGACTTCCACCCGGTCGGCCACGCCAACTGCCACACCATAGGTCTCGAGCAGGTAATCCTGGGTCTTGAGGACGGTGGCATGGACATTGGCGCCGTAGCTGTTTTCGCTGCCGTAACCTGCAATGGTTGCCCACGGCGTCAAGCCACCGCCGCCGGCGCCTTCGACCTGGCTCACCCCACCGGTTGCCAGCAGCCTGCCCAGGTCTGGCGTGGAAGTCAGGCGCAGGCCGCGTGGTGGTTCTGCTGCGCCTACCGAAGCTGGCACCGGGCTTGCCTGGCTCGCCTGTGCAATCGTTACCGAGGATGCCGGCAATGGCGCGACCGACTGTGCCAGCCCACCCGATTGATCCTGGCCAGCCGCCTGCGCCAGCACCAGGGACGGGTCCTGCCCCTGCGCGGATGGTGCATTGCCTGCTTGCGCCAGCGCACGTTCGGCGGCGGCCTTGTTGGCCCGCATGACCGAACCTGGCAGGATCAACGTGGATGCAGGCAGACGCGTGGCCGGCATGTCCGCTTCCATCAAGCGCGGTGGCAAGGGCGCCACACCTTGCTGCGCCGATACGGAAAGCGGTTGAAATGCGGTCAAGGCAGCGAGCACGGCAATGGCGCAGCGGGAACGATGAGCAAGAATCATGGGCAGCCGAATCCGGGTAAGTTTCCCATGCACCGAGCATGGAAATGCTGAAAGGCATTTTACCCAGATTGTGTTACACAATTTACCAAGAGCAAAGTTTTACGTGCTTTCCACAGGCCAAGTTGCTGTGAAACTACACTTTCCGCACGATTTACTGAGCATACTGACAACATACCCGCATCGCGGACCAATCGGCAGACGAAAAAAAACGGCGGAACGATCCGCCGTTTCATCGGGCATGGAGACTGCAGTCAGGTGTCTGATTTCTGACCGGCAGTCAACTCCTCATGCCTTGTCGATGGCCTCCTTGGTGACTTCCTTGGCAGC
>JBPBPY010000109.1:0-7004 GCA_050954505.1 Janthinobacterium lividum | reverse complement strand
GCGCCAGTGCTTCGCGGTCCTGCAGCAGCAGCAATGCCTGGGCCGGTTTGATGGCGTGAGCCCCATCCCGCAGGGCGGTGGCCGCCAGCTCTGCATGCTGGCGCCGGGTTGCCGGCGGCAGCAATGGCCGCGCGGCCGCATGCGTACACAGCAGCGCATTGATGGCTGGGTCGGTAACCGCTTCGACAAAGCCGGGCGCCGGCGGCGTGGCCGCCAGATGCGACACCGTGGCACGCAGCTCGATCGGTGGCGCCAGCTCTTCCGGGATCAGGAACAGCTTGCAGCGGCGCAGCAAACGCCCCAGTGAAACACGGCTGGAAAATACCGAGATCGGAATCGAGATGGCCAGCGAACCGACGATCGGCACCAGCCACCACAGGAAGGCCGGGTTCAGCCAGAACACGCCGCCACCCCAGGCCAGGCCCAGCAGGGTCTGGAAACCATGCTTGCGGGTGGCTTCCCCCCAGCTGGTTTCGGCATCGCCGCGTGGCGGCGATTTCCAGCGCAGTTCGATACCCAGGAAGGCCGCCAGCACAAAGGTGGTGTGAAACAGCATGCGCACCGGCGCCAGCAGGGCCGAGAACACAATCTCGATGAACATCGAGACGATGATGCGCAGCATGCCGCCAAAGCCGCGCGCGCCTTGCACGCAAATCAGCAGCACGCTGAGGATCTTCGGCAGGAACAGCAGTGTCGCCGTGGCAGAAAACAGCGCCAGCGCCTTTTCAGGGTGCCACTCGGGCCAGATGGGAAACAGCTGGCGTGGTTCGACGAAATATTCCGGCACGGTCAGGATATGGTTGGCCAGCATCGCGGTCGACAGCCCCAGGAACAAAAACCACAGCGGCGCCGAGAGATAGGCCATGACACCGGTGGCGAACACGGCCCGATGCACTGGATGCATGCCAGGCGCCGTAAACAACCGGAAATTCATCAGGTTGCCATGGCACCAGCGGCGGTCGCGCTTGAGTTCGTCGAGCAGGTTGGGTGGCATTTCCTCGTGGCTGCCATCGAGGTCGTAGGCGATCCATACCGACCAGCCGGCGCGGCGCATCAGGGCCGCCTCGACGAAATCATGCGAGAGGATATCGCCGGACAGCGAGCCTTTTCCCGGCAAGGGCGCCAGCGCGCAGTGGCGAATGAACGGCGCCATGCGGATGATGGCGTTATGGCCCCAGTAATGCGACTCGCCCAGTTGCCAGTAATGCAGGCCGGCGGTAAACAGCGGACCGTACACGCGGGTGGCAAATTGCTGGATGCGCGCATACAAGGTGTCGCGCCCGGAAGCGCGAGGCGCAGTCTGGATGATGCCAGCCCCCGGATTGGCTTCCATCAGCCGCACCAGTTGCGAGAGGCAATCGCCGCTCATGACGCTGTCGGCGTCGAGCACGATCATGTAGCGGAAATTGCGGCCCCAGCGGCGGCAGAAATTGTCCAGGTTGCCGCTCTTGCGCTTGACGCGGCGCAGGCGCCGGCGGTAGAAAATGCCGCCGCCGGACTGTCCATCTTCCAGGCATTGCTGGCGCAGCCGTTGCCAGGCATCGAGTTCGGCCACGCACAGGTCAGGTTCATAACTGTCGCTGAGGATGTAGAAATCGAAGTGTTCCAGCGTGCCGCTGCGGCGCAGCGACTCATAGGTGGCGCGCACGCCGGCAAAGACGCGATTGGCGTCTTCATTACAGATCGGCACCACGATGGCGGTGCGGGCCTGGCTGTCGATGGCGCTTGCCAGTGCGCCGGCATTGGCCGGGTCGGTGGCGGAAATCATGTAGCGGTCGCCACCACGGGCCAGAGCCAGAAAGCCGGCCAGCGCAGTCCAGAAGCCGGCCGAAACCCAGCAAAACAGGATGGCAAACAAGGCCAGCATGGCGGCTTCCAGGGGCTTGGTGCCATGATAGGGCAGCACCGCGCTCATGAAGTAGGTGGCCATGCCGGTCTGGCCGAACATCAGCATCATTAGGATGAAGCGGCGCAGGCCGCCACCGCCATGCCAGCTCGAGACAGGATCGGGTATGTCGACGGCAATGCGCCCAACCCGGGCGTCGTGTGCCGCCTGGTCTTCCTGTCCATGCAGCGAAGTGGTCCAGCGTTTGATCGGGTTGAGTTCACCCCATGGTTCGGGCAGCATGGCACTGCGCACAATCGGGGGCGTCGTCGGCAGGCGCGGCGCCGTGGCGGGCGCATCGCCGCCGGCACCGGCCTGCGTGCTCATGTCCAGCCTGGCATCGAGGCCGGTGTCGTTGTTCAATCGGGCGGTAATATGTAGCTCCAGGTTTCAGAGAGGGTTTCAGCGCCATTGCGCAGGTAACCACGCAACTCTACCGGTTTTGCATCATCGTTGCGCCGCAAACGCACGGCCAGGCGCCAGCCACCGGTGACCTCGTTGCGGTAGACATTGGTCTCCAGCAGCTTGCCATTGGCGTCGACACTGACGACGCCGTCAAGCTTGGTCTCGGCCCCGAGCTTCTTGAGCGCCGGACCTTCGAAGTCGACGATCAGCGCCACGCCATCGTCGGTCTTGCGCGTATAGCCCTGGCCACGCCGGGTCTGGCTGACCCAGGACAGCGGTGGCAGCGTTTCGCCGTCCTTTTGCCACAGCATGCGGTATTCGAAGTCGAACGGCGTTCCAGGCTTGGGCGCCACGCTCGGCACCCAGAAGGCAATCGCATTGTCATTGGTCTCGTCCGGCGTGGGAATCTGCACCAGCTGCACCCGTCCTGCGCCCCATTTGCCTTTCGGCTCGATCCATGTGCTGGGACGTTTTTCAAAACGCGACTCCAGGTCCAGGTAACTGGTAAAGGCGCGGTCACGCTGCATCATCCCGAAGCCGAGCGGATTGTTCAGTGCAAAGGAAGTCACCAGCAAACGTTTCGGATTGACCAGCGGACGCCACAGCCATTCACCGGTGCCCGAGTGCACCGAGATGCCGTCGGAATCATGCACTTCCGGCCGGTAGTCTTCGGCATTCGAGCGCTGGTTTTCGCCAAAGAAGAACATGCTGGTCAGTGGCGCCATGCCGAGCACGGTGACATTTTCCCGCAAAAACAGCTGGGCCTTGACGTCCACTGCGGTGTCGACGCCAGGCTTGAGGACAAAGCGGTAAGCGCCGGTGACACGCGGCGAATTGAGCAGCGCATAGATGGTCAGCTCCTTGGCATTCTTGTCCGGACGCTCGATCCAGAATTCGGTAAATTGCGGAAATTCTTCACCCGATGCCAATGCAGTGTCGACCGCCAGACCGCGCGCCGACATGCCATACAGCTGGCTCTTGCCCAGCGCGCGGAAATAGCTGGCGCCGAGGAAAACCAGCACTTCATCCTTGTACTTTGCCGTATTGATGGGAAAGTGGACGCGAAATCCGGCAAAGCCAAGCTGCTGCATTTCTTTCGGGTTCAAATTGGTTTTACCGTAATTGAACATGTGTGGGTCAAACTTGATCTCCCTCACCTTGTTGGCAACTACCTCATTGATCTTGACCGCATGGTCGTAGAATAAACCCTGGTGAAAAAACGCCACCTCGAAAGGAGACGCAGTGTTACGCCACAGCGACTTGTCGGCATTGAAGCGAATGTCGCGATACTGGTCGTAATTCAGGCTGGCCACCGACTTCGGCAAATTGTTTGGCGGCTTGCGGTAGTTTTCGGCGGCCAGTGTCTTGGCCTGTTTGGCAACATCGGCAAAACCGAAGGCGGCGGCGTTGGCCAGGGTGCACTGGAGTGCCAGCAGCATTGCCAACAGCAATGGCAGCAGCGTCGGCAGCAGCTTCGGCTGCAAGGCCGCGCCGGTTGCAGGCGGGAGCGCCAGAAGTGGATTCTTGATCTTGCACCGCATTGAATTCCCTTATGGTGTCCGCATTGTGCCCGCGCTGTGCATCATGAGGGATGCGCTGCAGGCGGGGCAGGTCATTGACTCAGGCGCGGCCGGGAATGGATGGTTTCGGGCCGCTGCAAATTTCAATCACCAATGCGAAGGTTGACTGGCCATTCGTGCTCTCGCTGCAGGATGCCGCCTTGGGCGGCGCCTGGCGAAAGGCAAACTGAAAGGCAATGAAGCGGGATTATAGTGCCAAGCCGGATCAAACATCGGTAACGTGCCTTCCCGGACCGGTCGGCAGCCACCGGGTTGGCAACCGACCTGGGCAAAACCGCAGCGGCAGGATGAAGTGAAGCATTTGCATTGCAGTGCGCGTCGCGAAGCGAAAAGAGACCATCAGTGCAAACAAAACGTGTGCAAAACCCAGGCCGGCATACCGTCTTCGCGCCTGGTCAAGCCAAGCGGCAGCGGGCGCAGCAAACAGCAGAGTAGCGCAGAGCGAAGTAAACCGGTGCAGAGCAGAGTAAAGCAGGGCGGAGCAAGACAGAGCAGCGCAAAACAAGGCAGAGCAAAGCAGGGCAGAGCAAAACAGAGCAGACCAGAGCGGAGTAGCGAAGAGCAGAGCAAGCAGGGCATGAAGACAACAGCTTCATGCAGTAATCCGGCCGGGCGCCTTGCGTCCCGGCGGCGCCGATTGTCGCAACAATCTTTGAATCAACCTAGGAGTGTATATGAAGAAACAAGCCATTTTCGCAGCAGTCATCACCCTGTGCCTGAGCACTTCAGCCGGCGCGTTCGCGCAAAACATGGGGCGCGGTGACGATATGCGCCGTGGACCGGGTGGTCCTGGCGACGACATGCGCCGTGGCCCCGGCGGTCCTGGCGGCCCGGGCGATGACATGCGCCGAGGCGGACCAGGTGGACCAGGATTCGATCGTGGCCAGCCCGGTCCGCAGGGCCGCAATGACCGCGAACGCTATGAGGCCAATCACGATGCCAACCGAGGCGCAGGCCCACGGCACGACTTCCGCAAGGGCGGACGCCTGCCCAGCGAATACCGCAACCGCCAATATGTCGTCAACGACTGGCGCGGCCACCGTTTGAATGCGCCTCCACGTGGCTACCAGTGGGTGCAAGCCGGTGGTGATTATGTGCTGGCAGCAATTGCCACTGGCGTGATTGCGCAAATCATCCTCAATAACTGAGCTGGCTCTACAGTTCAACTACGGACAGTACGTCGCTGGCAACAGCCCGGCGTGCCACATCGATCAGATGGGCATGATGGGTAAACACAATCACCTGGCCGTGGCGTGAAAACCCGGCCAGGGTCTGCAGCATCAACGCCGCACGACGATCGTCGGACGTCATCAATACATCATCGAGCACCAGCGGCATGTCCACGCCGGCTTGCCGGCGCAAATCCAGTGCGGCCAGGCGCAGTGCCAGGTACAACTGGTCGCGCGTGCCTTCGCTGAGCTGTTCCACACGCACCGGTCGACCATCGCGGCGCATGGCAAGCAGAACGGGGGCCACGCCTTCGCGGCTTTCATCGCTGGCCAATCCGGTAAACTCGGCAGCGGTCATGTTGCAAAAGAATGCCGAGGCACTGCTGAGCATCGGTCCCTGTGCCCGCTCGCGAAAGCGTTTCTGCGCCTCGGCCAGCAAGCCGTGCGCCAGCCGGGTACGCATCCAGGGCGCCAGCGCGCCACGCACGTGTGCCGATGCGCGCTCCATGCCCTGCTGGAACACCACTGCCTCATCGCCGCTGTCGACCGCCGCCAGGGCGTGGCGTGACTGTTCTTCCAGCGTGCGCGCCTGGCGCAGGCGATCTTCCAATGCCTCGCGTTCCTGGTTCAACAGTGCCTCGTCGGCATCGAGCCTGACTGCGTCATGGTTGCGCAACAGGTCCCGCAAGTGCGTCTCGGTGCGCCGTGACGCCTGCTGCAGCTGACGCTGCGTGCGTTCCACATCGGCCAGGGCGTCCTGCTTGCGCCGGGCCCGCAGCTCGGCTTCCGGCAGCATCGAAGGGTGTGCCACGCCGGCATTGCGGCACAGTTGCGCCAGCATGCTTTCATGGGCCTGGGCCAATGCGGTTTCGCGCTCGACGGTTTGCTGTGCCAGCTCCAGCGCGTGGGCAGCCAGCGCATGCGCACTCTGGATTTTCCTGGCCTTGGCCAGCCTGGCAGCGAGCTGTTCCACATACAGGCGCAGTGCCGGCACCGGCAGATCGCCCTGGTCGCCCAGGCACATGGCCAGCGACTGCGCCTGCTGCTGCAAGACCGACAATGCAGCTTGGGCGCGCGCTGCCAGGGTCAGGGCCTGGTCGCGCCGATCACGGGCCAAGAGCAGCGTGTCGAACTGCAGCAAGCGCGCACGCGCGCTCTCCAGGCCGTCCGCGCTGTCGAGCTGCAGCAATGGCAGCAGGTTTGCCATTGCCAGCTGCGCCTGGCTGGCGCGCAAGGCCAGTTCCTGTTCGCGTGCCGCAGCGAGTTGCTGCTGCTGCTGGCGGGCCTGCTGTTTGCCGATCGCATTGTTGTAGCGGGTCTCGCGCTGCTTGAGTTCGGCTTCCAGTTCATCGGCCAGCGCTGCAAGCTGGTGCAAGGGCAGCGTGCTTGCCACGGCGTTGCCATGGATGGCCGCGATCGCAGCCTGGAGGACGCGTCCGAGTTCGAGCGCTGCAGCGTCAGCCGAGGCCAGTTCTTCGCCCAGCAGTGCGCGCTGTTCGCACTGGCTACGGGCCTGGGAAAGCGCGCTCTGCCAGGCGCGCAAACCTTGCGGCATCACGGCCGGCAGGCCGGCAGCTGCAAGCAGCGCCAGCCATTCGTCCTGGCGCTGCTGTTCGGCGCGCGCCAATTGCTCTTTTTCGCCCACCAGGCTGGCGCGGTCGGTCGCCAGAATCTGCAGCGCATGGTCGAGTGCCTGCAGTTGTTCGGCACGCTGAAGGTCGCGCGCCAGGGCTTCGATCAGACGATCGGCGTGTGCCACGCTGTGCTCGTAAGCGCGTGCCAGTGCCAGCAGTCCTGCATGGCCCAGCGCTTGGGCAGGACCGGGCAGTGTGGCAGTGCCGTCCTGGCTGCTGCCGGCATCAGAATGCGCGTCCCGCTGCAGCGGCGCCATTGCGGGCAGGTCCTCGTGGAGCTCGGCCGCAGTGACGCCCTCGGCGCCCTCGAGCCATTGCGCCAGTACCGCTG
>JBPBPY010000077.1:0-7018 GCA_050954505.1 Janthinobacterium lividum | reverse complement strand
GCAGGCGCTCGGTGGCTGTGCCGGCCTGGCGCTGGGGCGCGCCATTGCACGCGACACTGCCACCCCTGCCGAAGCAGTCAGGGACCTGGCACTGCTGAACCTGATGATGATGATCGGCCCCGGCATCTCGCCACTGATCGGCTCGGTCTTGAATGCCACGTTCGGCTGGCGCGCCATCTTCGTGGTCCTGTGCACACTGGGCGCTGTCACGCTGGCGCTGAGCTGGCGGCTGTTGCCGGAAACCGGGCGGCCGACCGGCAGCGTGCGCATTGGCTCGCTGCTGGGCGACTACAAACAATTGCTGCGCATGCCCGTCTTCGTCGGTTTTGCCATTGGCGGCGGCTGCGCCACCACGGCAGTGTATGGCTTCATCGCTGCGGCACCCTTCATCATCTCGGTGCAATTGCATCGCCCGCTGCATGAAGTCGGCATCTATATCGCCTTGGTGATCATCGGCATGTCCGTGGGCAATTTCACCACCCGGCAACTGGTACGCACCGTGGCGCTGAAGCGGCTGATGATGATCGGCAATGCGCTGTGTACCGCCAGTGCATTGAGCCTGCTGGCGGTGGTTGTACTGGGTGACTTGAATCTGTTCTACATGACAGGATTGATGTTCGTATTTGCCACCGGCGCGGGCCTGGCCAGTCCGGCTGCGCTGGCCAAAGCCCTTGGCGTGGATGCCAAGCTGGTCGGTTCGGCTGCCGGCTGCTACGGTTTCCTGCAAATGGCCGTGGGCGCAGCCTGCAGTGCGCTGGTTGGCGTGGGCCACGATCCGGCCCTGACTACCGGCATGGTCTTGACTGGTGCCACCCTGATCGGCCAGAGCGGTTTCTGGTTTGCACTTTACAGCGAGCGAGCGGCGTCGAAGCGCAAGCCTTTGCCGCCTGCGGTCGATATCTACTCGGCACCGAACTGATCATGCCTTGGTCCTGTTACGGGCGCAGCCATCGATAACGCGAGGCAGCCAGGACCACGCGAACAGGATTTTTCGAGTCAGCTGCATCCTGGAGTCAAGTTGATTCTAAGCAAATTAGTAATATCAATGCTCTTTGCTGATTGCTGATTGCAGATCTCTGAATGCGAAGTGTCCATTGAATTGAATCAAATTCGATCCCATGAAAAAATTTGCTGGGAATCTGTTGCATCGAAAATGCCACGGGCTTTAATCCAAACCCGCTTGATCGAAAACAAGGCAGCGACCTCGGCCAGGCAATACGATGACCTCGGTGCTTCGATGAAGCACTACTCCCTGGAAGTAATTTGCCCGCGTGCCGAAAGCCGCGGGCTTTTTTATCGACTTTCAAGGCAAACGCAATCGACAATGCGGTCTGCAGGCGGGCTGCTGCCACGATCATGCCTGCGTATCGATGCTCGGCCTGCCATCGATTGTTCCCGCGGTCCACGCACCTGGCAAAACATGATTTCCATTCCGAACATCCTGCCCAACAAGCTTTGCCTTGCAAGTGCGGCATTGGTATTGATGGCCTGCTCGCCCACGTTCAATTGGCGTGAAGTACATGGCACAGCGGTTCCCTACACCGTCCTGCTGCCGGCCAAGCCAGCCAGCTTCACGCGCCAGGTCAATCTCGATGGCCAGCCGGTGATGATGGAGATGACCGCCGCCAAGGTCGGCGAGGTCAGTTTTGCCGTCGGCAGCGCCAGCTTGCCCGATGCGGCCGCTGCGGCCAAAGCCTTGACGGCGATGCAGAAGGCGATGGTCAGGAATATCCAGGGCGCGCAGCTCGAACAGCATCCCCTGGCCAGCAGGGCAGGCAATCCGGCTGGCCGCGAGATCGAGGCCAGTGGTACCAGCTCCAGCGGCCAGCCGGTTCGCCTGCTGGCGCGTTTCATCGTGCGCGGCAATCGGGTCTGGCAAGTGGTGGTTCTGGGAGCTACCGGCAATTGGCCAGGCGAGGCAGCTGGCGTCTTTCTGGATTCATTCAAGCCCGAAGGCTGATGCCAGGCAATCCAACCCGGGTCAGGCCCCATGCACCGAACTGCGCCAGCCAGCCCGAATGCGCTGTATGCCGGAGCGATGGCAAATTCATGGCAAGTCGATGGCAAAGCACGATCAAACCCGCGTTCACTCCGCGCCAACTACCCTCGGTTCGTGATAATGTTTTATGATTCGCCACTGGTTCATTACACATTTGTCACTTATTTTCCTCTTCAGCCAGAAAGCCCATCCATGTTAATCACGTTCAAATCCAAAGCCGCTGCCGATGTCGTCATGTACAAGGAACATGCCAAGCGCATCCTCGATTTGCTGGGCAAGGATGTCGAGCGCGGCGTCATCACCAGCGAGGAATGCTCGCCGGCGATTGCCAAGATCGAAGGCGAAATTGCCCAGAGCCGCCTGCACAGCGCCTCCGACGCCTTGAAACATGATGTCGACGCCCACCATGGCGCCAATGGCGACGACCATGACCATGAGCCGGCGCAAAGCGTCAGCTTTGCCTCGCGCGCCTTTCCCCTGCTTGAAATGATGCGCGCTGCCTGCAGCGACAAGCAAACCATCGCCTGGGGCATCTGAGCCGCCGGCCCGCGCTTGCGGTTTTCCGAGCCTCCCTTCGCAAGGGCATCGGGAGCATGCATGAAAGAAATATCGCGGGCGCAATGAGCAAAGCGTAAAAACAGGCTTGGCGCATCCTGGCCTCCTTGCCTGCGCCGGCAGGCTGCTCCAGGCTTGTCAAGGCCGCCAGCCCGGCCTCACCGTCCGCCCGTTTTCGCTGCGCGGCGTTTCTGTTGCGCAGGCGCCTGGCACGCTACAATACGCCGCCCGCAAATGATCGCGGGTTTGGCAGGCGGCCGCCGGACTCGACAGGGCGATCGCCTGTGTTTGGCTTTTCGCCACTTTTCAGAGACGCTCCATGCCTGCCAGACCGCCTTCCACCGCGCCTCGTTCCGATTCGCCGGCATCGCCGTCCCGCCTGCGCCCCGATTCGCTGGCCTTCAGCCTCAACGGTGCTGCCCATGCGGTAGCGCTGGTCAAGCAGGGCAGCGCCCTGCCGCAGGCGCTGGCACGCATCTTCGCCAAAACCGCGGCAGCAGCGCCGGCGCGCGGCGCCATCCAGGACATTGCCTACCGCACCATGCGCCAGCGCGGCCGTGTCGATGCACTCATCGCCCTGCTGGCCAGCAAGGCGCCTGAACCGGCGCCGCTGTATGGGCTGCTGGCATGCGCGCTGACGCTGGTGGTGGACCCGGCAGACAAATCGTATGAAGCATTCACCGTGGTCGACCAGGCGGTCACCGCGGCCGCCAGCGATGCCGAAATCGCCCATGCGAAAGGCATGGTCAATGCCGTCTTGCGGCGCTTTCTGCGCGAGCGCGACGCGCTGCTGGCAGCGGTGGCCGAGAACCCGCAGGCAATCTGGAATTTTCCCGGCTGGTGGATCGATGCCACCCGCAGTGCCCATCCGCAGCATTGGCAAGCCATCCTCGCTGCCGGCAACAGCGCTCCGCCCTTGACCCTGCGCGTGAACCAGCGCAAGACCAGCACCGACGACTATCTGCGGCTGCTGGAAACCAGCCAGATCGCCGCCACGCGCATTGGACCGCATGCCGTACGGCTGGCGCAGCCGGTGCAGGTCAGTGCCATCCCCGGATTTGCCGATGGCCTGGTCTCGGTCCAGGACGCCGCCGCGCAACTGGCCGGACCCCTGCTGGCACTGCGCGACGGCATGCGCGTGCTCGATGCATGTGCCGCACCGGGCGGCAAGACTGGCCAGATCCTGGAGAGCGCAGCCGTCACGCTCACGGCGCTGGACTCCGATGCCAGCCGCCTGCCGCGCATCGAACAGAATCTGCAGCGGCTGCAGTTGCAGGCCACACTGGTGCAGGGCGATGCCAGCAAGCAGGACTGGTGGGATGGCCAGCTGTTCGACCGGGTACTGGCCGATGTACCCTGCACCGCTTCGGGCATCGTGCGCCGCCATCCCGATATCCGCTGGCTGCGCCGCCGTGCCGATGCGACACAGTTGGCGATCCTCTCGGCTCAAATTCTCGACAACCTTTGGCAGATGGTCAAACCCGGTGGTAAATTGCTGTTTGTCACCTGTTCAGTCTGGCCGCAGGAGTCGGAAGGGCAAGCTGCCGCATTTGCAGTACGCCAGAAGGCCACGCGCCTGCCCGCGCCAGGCCAGTTATTGCCCACCGCCGCTGCCGGAGAAGACCATGACGGCCTGTTCTATGCCCTGTTTGAAAAACCTGCAGTGTGATGCAGGCCGGCGCGTCATCGATGGCTGGCGATCCGTTGCTGCAGCATCGGCAGCAGTGTTACCGGTTGGCGCGAAAGCCTTCCGCCCGGCGCGTGATTGAGGGCATGGCCGTGCTGGCGCGCCGGCCGGGTACCTTGCCGCTGTGGCAGGCGCTGCCGGCAAGGCCATTCGTGGCACTGCTCGCCACCGTGCTGATGGTGTTCATGCTGGCACTGGTGCCGCGCAGCGCACAGGCGGCCGACGCCGTCGACATCCTGCAAGCCCACCTGGAATCAAGCGAGGAAGGCTACAAGCTCTCCGCCACGTTTGCGCTGCAACTCAATCCCGGGCTGGAAGATGCCATTGCGCGCGGCATTCCGCTGTATTTCACCACCGAGGTCGAGATCACCCGGCCGCGCTGGTACTGGTTCGATGAAAAGGCCATCAACGAAACCCAGACCGTGCGCATTTCCTACAACCTGCTCACACGCCAATATCGCGCCGTGGTAGGCGGCAGCCTGCAGCAGAACTTCAATTCGCTCGAAGATGTCCTGACCATGATCCGCCGCCCGAGCCGCTGGGTCGTCGCACCCAAAGGCGCCCTCAAGCCCGGCCAGACCTATAACGTTGCCGTCCACATGGGCCTGGACGTGGCGCAGTTGCCCAAGCCATTCCAGGTCCACGCCATGAACAGCAGCGACTGGCGCCTGTCCTCGGAGTGGAAAAATTTCCTGTTCCAGGCAGAAGGCAAGTGACCCGCATCCTGCGTTATGCGCTGGTGGTCGGCGGCGCGATTGTCTGCATCCTGCTGTTCCTGCTGGCCTCGGCTTCGGAAAACTCGGCATTCTTCGACCGCCACTATCCGGTGCTGCTGGGTTTGAATGCAGCGATTGCCGCTGCCCTGCTGCTGCTGGTAGCACTCCTGCTGGCGCGCCTGTACAAGCGCTACCGGCGCGGCAAGTTCGGCTCGCGCCTGATGGCGCGGCTGGTACTGCTGTTTGCCGTCATCGGCATTCTTCCCGGTGCGCTGATCTATATCGTCTCGGTGCAATTCGTTTCGCGCTCGATCGAATCCTGGTTCGACGTGCGGGTGGAGTCGGCGCTGGAAGCCGGCTTGAACCTGGGCCGCTCGGCACTGGACGCCTCGCTCAACGACCTCACCAGCGACGCACGCAGCATGGCACTGGAGCTGTCCGAATACTCCGATGCCGCCCAGATCACCCAGCTCTCGCGCCTGCGCGAACAAAAGCAGATGCCTGAGGCGCTCATCGTTGCCGCCAATGGCAGGGTGATTGCCAGCCTGGGCGGCCCGCTCGGACGCCTGGTGCCGGACCTGCCGGCCACGGCCATGCTGCAGCAGGCGCGCATGACCCGCGCCTATGCAGCGGTGGAAGGCACGCAGGACAATCTCGATACCGAACGCCAGGCCGGCTCCTCGGCCACTGGCTCGGTCGACTCGGGCGCCGCTGGACTGCGCCTGCGCGTGGTGGTGGCCATTCCAGCGAAGGCCGATGGCCTGGCGCTGCAAACCGAAGCGCGTTTTCTGCAACTGCTGCAAACCGTGCCCTCGCATCTGGCCACCAATGCGGAAGCATTGCGCGCAGCCTACAGCGAATACCAGGAACGCTCGCTGGCGCGCACCGGCCTGCGCAAGATCTACATCGTCACGCTGACACTGACGCTGCTGCTGGCCATTTTTGGCGCCATCAGCAGCGCCTTCCTGATTGCCAACAGCCTGGCCAAGCCGCTGTTGCTGCTGGCCGAAGGCACCAAGGCGGTGGCCGAAGGCAATCTCTCGCCACGGCCGATCGTGGCCACCTCCGATGAACTGGGCACGCTGACCAAATCGTTCAACACGATGACGCGGCAACTCTTCGACGCCCGCAATGCCGTCGAACAAAACCGCAGTGAGCTGGAAAATGCCAAGGCATATCTGGAGTCGGTGCTGGCCAACATGTCGGCTGGTGTGATGGTGCTCGACGACCAGTTCCGACTGGTCAGCTGCAACCAGTCGGTGCGGCGCATCCTGCAGCATGACTTCGAACCGAACCTGGGCGCGCCGCTGGCCGCCATTGCCGGCATGGCGCCATTTGCCGATATCGTCACCCGGGCTTTTTCCGAGCAGAGTGCACAGGCCGCGCCCGGCGGCGTGGGCGATGCCAACCGCCATTGGCAGATGCAGATCGAGATTCCGCGCTCGATCAATAATGTCGAGATCGAAAACGATATTTCATTGCTGGCGCGCGGCTCGCGGCTGCCGGTGGAAACCGGTCTCGGCCATGTCGTGGTGTTCGATGACATTTCCGACGTCATCTCCGGCCAGCGTTCGATTGCCTGGGGCGAAGTGGCGCGGCGCCTGGCGCATGAAATCAAGAACCCGCTGACACCGATCCAGCTCTCGGCCGAGCGGCTGCAGATGAAACTCGAAGGCAAGCTCGAAGCGGCCGACGCTGCCATGCTCAACAAGGGTACCAATACGATCGTCAATCAGGTCACGGCAATGAAGCGCATGGTCGACGACTTCCGCGATTATGCCAAGACGCCGCCGGCAGTGCTGCTGCCTTTGGCGCTGAATGCCTTGATCGAGGAAATTCTCGGCCTGTACACTGGCGACGATGAACGCGATATCGTCCATGCGGTACTGGCGCCGGACTTGCCGGACGTACTGGGCGACGCCACCCAGATGCGCCAGGTGATCCACAACCTGCTGCAAAATGCCCAGGATGCAGTGGCCGAACGGACCGAGGGTGCGCCGCGCTCGCGCATCGATGTCTTGACCGAGACCATCCGCTATCCGGCTGCCGATGGTGCCATGC